>JAAYAZ010000122.1 GCA_012719115.1 Dehalococcoidales bacterium | reverse complement strand
GGGCAAACCCAACCACGACCCCGAAATCGCCAAACTGGAACAAGATGTGCTGGAAAGAGTAAACGAGCTGGGCATCGGTCCTTTGGGCTTCGGAGGCAACACCACCGCACTTGCCGTACACGCCGAAACAATGCCCACCCACATCGCCAGCCTCCCCGTCGCCGTAAATATCCAGTGCCACAGTGTCAGGCATAGAGAGACGGTGGTTTAGGAGAAACTATTTTTCGCTTATATTTATCCCCTCCCCGGATACTTCATTCGTCCCTCATTTATACTTAACGTAGCTAATGCACGAATTCAGTATGACAATTACCCCCCGACCGTCTTTGCGAGGAGTTCCTCTACAATATCATTCTGAGTCGAAGACGAATGAATCTCATATAAATCAAAGAGGAACGACGCGGCAATCCCTTTGCCTCGAATTAATAATTACGATAGCATATTCTTATCCAACGGCAGAGATTGCTTCATTCCGATAAATCGGAATTTCGCAAAGACAATATTAACTCGCCGCTATTACCTTATAGGGTAATTCCGGTTCGACGAAATCCGCCCATTCTGAGCTTTTCAAAGGAGGCAAACGGCTCTCGTTAATCCCCTCCCCAGATGCTTCAGCCACCCATTGTGGCTTCCAGCATGACAAACCCTCAACTGTCATTCCAGAATGACAATAAACTATTTATCATTTGAATATTTGTATCTCTTGACCTACAATAAAAACCAATAAGAGGTGGTATTCGAGAGAGTAAAAATGGAAACACTGAAAATCAAATCGCCAATCGATGAAAACCTGATTAAAGACCTGAAAACGGGAACGAAAGTCCTCATCACCGGTACTATCTACAGCGCACGCGATGCGGCACACCTGAAAATGGTGCAGGCGCTGGAGAAGGGCGAGGAACTGCCTTTCGACATCAGAGGGCAGACCATTTACTATATGGGACCCTCCCCTGCCCGCCCCGGACAGACTATCGGCTCGGCAGGCCCAACCACCTCCGGCAGGATGGACGGTTACACCCCACAGTTATTGTCTAAGGGCTTAAGAGCCATAATCGGCAAGGGAAACCGCTCATCAGAGGTAATACAGGCTCTCAAAGAATACAACGCTGTATATCTGGTTACTTTCGGCGGAGCCGGTGCGTTAATATCCAAATGCATCAAAAAAGCGGAGGTTATCGCATATCCCGAGCTTGCCGCGGAAGCCGTGATGAGATTGGAAGTAGAGGATTTGCCCGCCATTGTTGCCAACGATATATACGATAATGATTTGTACGAAACAGGCAGGGCTGCATATCAAAAAACGGAGGTTTAGAATTATGGAAGATTGCATCTTTTGCAAGATAATAGAGGGAAAGGTTCCCGGTGATATTGTCTATCGCGACGATGAAATCGTCGTTTTTAAAGATATTCATCCCCTCACTCCCACCCATCTGCTGGTAATACCGGTAAAACACATCTCCGCGCTGACAGACCTGACACCTACGGATAATGCACTGATGGGCAATATGATTGCGGTCGCAAACAAAGTGGCAAAGGAACAGGGCATATCCGAAAGCGGTTACAGGCTGGTTATCAACAGCGGCAAGCACGCTGGACAGATAGTCTTCCATCTGCATATGCACATTCTTGGCGGCAGACAGATGTCGGGCGATTTCGACTAAGGAATAATACTGTCTTTTCGAGGAGTCCCTCTACACTGTCATTCTGAGGCGAAGACGAATGAATCTCATATAAATCAGAGAGATACGACGCGGCAATCCCCTTGCCTCGAATTACTAATTACATTAACCTAATTTTATACAAAGAATAAAAATTCCGCTCGCCCCGAGTTCATCGAAGGGTCAAACAAATGGAAATTCGGCATGAAATGGCGCCGTTATCACCCTAAAGGGGACTTCGGTTTCGACGAAATCCGAGCATCCTGAGCTTGTCGAAGGACACGAGCGGCTTTGTCAAGCCCCAACCCGGATTATGACAATGGAATTATTATTGTTACCTCATAAACATATAGTATAGTATACCGGCAACACTCTTGGCATCGCAGATTTTACCTGATTTTATGTAATCGGTTATCGATTTTATGGGAACCGGCACTACTTCTATGCTATCGGTATCCTCGGCATGTAGTTTAGCGGGTACCAGTTCGGTAGCTAAATATAAGTACAGATACTCGGTATTATAACCGGGCGAGGCATAAAAACCGCCCATACTTGTTATTTTATTGGGGAGATAGCCGATTTCCTCCTGAAGCTCACGCTTGACCGTTTCTTCCGGATTCTCTCCCGGCTCTACGCACCCTGCCGGTATTTCTAATAAGTCTTTGCCGGCTCCCCGGCGATATTGCTTAACTAAAATCATATTGCCGTTTCTGTCGATAGGCACTACAGCTACCGCATCGCTGTGCTCAATGATTTCACGGGTGCTTTTGCGACCGCCCGGCAGACGGATTTCATCCACACGCACATTTAGTATTTCCCCGTTAAAAGCTATTTTACTGGATAAGGTTTCTTCTTCCATTTTATTCCTGCTTTCCTATATGGTAAATAAGCGCCGACTCATCGCAATCAGGAAATTTAGGGCAACGGTAACATTCACCCCAGACCTTGTGCGGCAATTCCCTTTTATCCACCATTTCAAATCCGCATTTTGCAAAGAAATTCGGCACATAGGTCAAACAAAAAACATTGGGGATGCCGAGTTCTCTTGCTTCATAAAGACAGGCAACCACCATATTTTCACCTACCCCGTGTTTTTGGTATTCTTCTGTCACAGCAAGGGATTTTACTTCAGCCAGGTCATCCCAACTGATATGCAAAGCGACACAGGCAACCACTTTATCGTTCTCGCGAATAACGAAATAATCCCTGATATTTTCGTATATTTCGGAAAGCGAGCGCGGCAGCATCTTGCCGTTGGCGGCAAAGTGATTTACCATTTTATGTATCTGGCCGGCATCGTTTATACGCGCCTTCTCAATACTGTATTCCATTTATCTACCTCTTTAATTTCTGTTCTAAAGTTGCATAGAATCCCTTCGGATTGACCCTCCGGAAGCAGGTTTTTACATCACTGTGTCTGACTTCAATCGACCATCCTCCGTTTACAGGCAGACTGATGTGTCCGTCGATGCTCAAAACGGCTTTATGAATTGCGGATACCTGCAAGCGTACTACCGATTCGGGTGATATAATGAGTATTTTATCGAAGCTCATATGCGCCACTATCGGTGATAATACGTAATCCGGAGATTGAGGATGTAATATCGGTCCGCCGGCAGCCATCGAGTATCCGGTGCTGCCTGTAGCGGTAGCGCAAATAACTCCGTCGGATTTGTAGGTGGTAAGCACTTCCCCGTTTACGGCAGCCGTTATATTTATGATGCGGGCAATTTCTCCGCGTGCAATCACGATATCGTTAAGCACGTTAAAGGAACGAATTTCATTGTTATCATCATCGAACAATACGGCTTCCAGCATCGCCCGTTCATCGTCCCAGCCGCCTCCATCAAGTACTAAAGTCAGTTTCTCTATCGCCACATCCGGCTCTATTTCCGTTAAATAACCGACTTTACCGAGATTGATTCCGATGATCGGGACGGCATGAGGAGCAATCGCCTGGGCGGTTCTGAGTATCGTGCCGTCTCCTCCGACTGTGATAGCACAGTCCATAAGCGGAAGATTTTCCTGTAAGGTATCACCTTCCCACGCCGAACATAGCCAAGCGGAAAGACCGCGAGACAACAAAAATGACTCTATCTCGACGGCTAATGCCGAGGCTCCTTCGTTCAAAGGATGATAAACAATTCCGAAATTTTTCATCTACTTAGACCTTTTACTAAAGAAACGCCGCATTTTAGAGTGAAAAAGAAGTGTAACATCGTAGCGGTTGCCTGTCAATGGATATACAGCCTACTTTCCGCGTGTTAAGTATACAATTACAATACCCAGAACGACAACAGCAACACCCCATATCCACAGTGGGCTGGTAGCAACCCATTTGATGATAAAAAGAAGATAGAATATGGCTAAAATACCAAGCCCGATAAGAATGTAGCCCAGCATCCTTCCGCTGGCGCGCCGTTTTTGCCGTATCCGCTCATCTTCGGCATCCTGAGCCGCAATCAGAGCCAGCCGTTTCTCTCTTATGACAGCCTCTTCTTCGGGGGTATACTTAACATATTGCTGCTCTTTTTCTTCTTTGCCCATTTTGGATAAGCGAGTCAGTCCGAAGACAACCAGAATTACAGCAAGTATTATACCTATTTCCAAAAGTCCGAGTTTCATTCGTTCTCCGTATTAAAATCAGCTTTCATAATTCATATAGCATAGCATATTAGATTGAAAAGGTTAAATAAGCCGGCTGTTATATTAATGCATACTTACCGGAGACCCAAGCTAAAACTGCACTCTTTTACTCGAAGGGCTTATTAATATCATCTGCTCTGTATTCGACTTCATCGCTGTATACTGGTGCCGTATCCAGTGGTTGCCGCCTGCTATAAATAAAGTAAGTTGCCAGTAACGCAATCCCGATTATAATAAAAACAATAAACAGTATCAGCAACGGAAACAATGCGCCGACAGACATCTGTGCCAGCCAATCCCGGATAACAGGATTAATAGCAATTTCCTGCTGTGCCACTGCATTTCTGATTATCCATATCGAGCTTAAATAGAAAACCATCAAACCGGCACCATATACAAATGAGACCACTCCCAGATTGAGGGCAGACCATTTAAGACTGCGGTGAATCAAAATTATTCCGGCTACAAGTAGCAGTATCAATACAATCAACAATATAAATGCGATGTTGAATATTCTGATTCCGTCTCTTGTTTCATGCAAAGCCTGCTCGTATTCCGACAAATCAATCACCATTGATTCTCCGTTTCCGGAGTCAAAAAATTCTTCGTCTATGGTTATCGACGAGGGGATATCCGCAGACGCCTGTTCAAAAAGAGTGTTGAACATCTGCCCCAGTTCCGTTTGTGTCAAGCCCTGAAACTCCTGCGGAGGTGATGATAAGAAAGATTGCTTCAGATTATCTTTCAGAGCATCATTTAATCCCTCAATGGATACGGTTACATCGAGCGTATCGCTATTTCCGAGGTAATAATCGATTATGGGCGGAATGATGTCGTCCGATTGTTCCTTTACCCATACTTCGATATCAGCCGCAATATCATCCAGGTATTCTTCATATGCCAGTCCTTTAGGCACACCGGCATCGGCAATGACGCCTTCCACAAATTCTTCAAGCGCCGGCTTCAAATCCGCATTTTCAACCATAGTAGCGATAAATTCGTCATCCAAAAATATATCTTGTATCAATTGATTGAGATTAATACTGTCGCTTTTCGAATTCAGATAATCATATATTTCGGCAATGAATATGGTTATCTGCTGTTTTATATCTGCCTCGTTATCTTCAACCAATCCCTGAATAATCTCTAACTGCTCGGAATCGGCTGTATTCTCCTGTTTCTGTGCCTCTTCCAAAATTTCCGTAAGCGGAATATCGTCAACCAGAGATTGCACGTAAGAAACGTTCAATGCCGTTGTTTTTACCGACAAAGCGACACCGAAAACACAGAGGGAGATAAAAAGAATTAAGCTGAGAAGTACAGCCCCGATAATTTTAGGAGCGCTCATTTTTTGCCTCCTTAAAACAAATCCTACATTTTTCAATATGATAGTATGCCGACTAAGTATGTGATGTCAATAAACTCAAGTACTTTTAGCTTTATAACAATAGTATCAATCATTCAATAGTTTATAATAATTTATTAAAGTCCCTTGACAAACAACCTTATAAAATGATAAATTATGATTACTTTAGCAATCTAAGAGGTTGATTGCTAACGGGAGTTGGAGAATTGAACGATAGAACATCAGCAATACTCAGTTCCATAACCAGGCAATACATATCCCGGGCGGCGCCGGTATCTTCGGCAAGCGTCGTTGCCGATTGCGGGCTGGATATCAGCTCGGCAACCATACGCAATGAAATGGTCGCTCTGGAGGATGCCGGGTATATAATACGCCCGCATCATGCCGCAGGCAGTATTCCCTCCGATAAGGGTTATCGCTTTTTTGTTGAAAATATGAACTACGTCGATTTACCGCTCGAGGAACAACGCCTCATAAGCCATATGTTTCATCAGGTAGAGGAGAATATCGAGCAATGGCTGGCGCTGGCGGTATCTTTGCTGGCGCAGCGGGTTCAGAATATAGCGATAATGACATCACCCAAACCGCCGTCGTGCCGCTTTAAGCATATGGAACTTGTTTCCTTACAGGAGCATCTGGCGTTGACAGTACTGGTGCTGGGAGGAGCAGTTGTTCGTCAGCAACTTGTGAACTTCGAACATCCGGTCACTCAGGAAGAATTGAGAAGTATAGCGGATAAAACAGTAAGAAATTACGCCGGATTATCCGCATCGCAAATATTGAAGAGAAAAACGGTGCTATCCGCTAACGAGCAGAAAGTTACCGATTGCATAATTAACTTGATGAAAACTGAGGACCAGCGCAGTAATGAAGATTCATATATAGACGGATTGCATTATTTGATGAATCAGCCCGAATTCAATACGGGGAATCGAATAGTCAGCCTGATTGGACTTATGGAGCAAAGAAAACTGATAGAAGCCATGATGGAAAATCAATTCGATGAATGCGGAGTTCAGGTAATTATCGGTAAAGAGAACCGGGCGCAGTCCATTCAGAACTTAAGTGTCGTTATGAGCCGCTACGGTATACCCGATGAGGCAATCGGCACTATCGGAATAGTGGGACCTACCCGCATGCATTATGGAAGGGCAATCTCTACCATCAGCTTTATGTCATCGATGATGAGCAAGTTGATATGCGACCTCTACGGCAGGAACGAACAGAATAATATAGAAAAGATGCAAAACAATTAACATTGCGGAGAGTAATGAATTATGAAAAAAGAAAAGTGGCCTGAAGATTCAGAAGATAAAGAATTAAAGAGAAAACAGAAGGAGCCGGAAGACTCTGCGGATACCGGCAAAGCTCAACCGGAAGAAAAAAGTGAAGCCGAGAAATATCTGGATAACTGGAGAAGGACTCAGGCAGACTTTGTAAATTATAAGAAACGCACAGAGCAGGAAAAAGAGGAAACGGTAAAGTTCGGCAATTCGATGTTACTGCTTGCATTACTACCAATACTTGACGACCTGCAAAGAGCGCTTGACTCCGTTCCGGAAGATTTAAAAGATTTACCCTGGGTAGAAGGCATCAGATTAATAGAGCGCAAATTCTCAAGCAGTCTGGAAACACAGGGAGTCAAATTAATTAAAACCGAGGGAGAAGCCTTCGACCCGAACGTGCACGAAGCAGCATTACACGTAGACGGTGATGACGGAATGATAGTAGAAGAGTTACAAAAGGGATATAAATTATATGACAGGGTGATACGTCCGGCTGTAGTAGCGGTCGGTAACGGCAATAAATAGTTTAGAAAATCAATTTTTAATTTTATTTAAGGAGGAGTATTACAAATATGGCAAAAGCTATAGGAATCGATTTAGGCACTACTTTCAGTGAAGTAGCGGTGATGCAGGGCGGAGAACCGGTGGTCATTCCTTCATCGGAAGGCGGAAACACTGTCCCCTCTTTCGTGGCAATCAGCAAAAGCGGCGAGAGACTGGTTGGTCAGATTGCCAAACGCCAGGCTATTATCAACCCGGAAAACACCATTTACAGCATCAAGCGTTTTATGGGGCGCAAATGGGGCGAACCGGCAGGACGCGAACTTCCGATAGAAGAAGATGCCAAAAGAAAAACATACAAGGTTGTCAAAGGACCGAATAACGAAGTAAAAGTAGCAATGGGCGGTCAGGAATACACCCCGCCGGAAATCTCTGCTATGATACTGCAAAAACTGAAGGCGGATGCCGAGGCTTACCTGGGGGAAAAAGTAACCGATGCCGTCATTACCGTGCCGGCTTATTTCAACGATGCCCAGAGACAGGCAACCAAGGACGCCGGAAAAATTGCTGGCTTAAATGTACTGAGGATTATCAACGAGCCGACAGCCGCTTCGCTGGCATACGGTTTGGACAAGAAAAAGGATGAAACCATCGCTGTCTATGACCTTGGCGGCGGCACTTTCGATGTTTCGATACTGGAAATCGGAGACGGCACCTTCCAGGTTAAGTCCACCAACGGAGATACTCACCTCGGCGGCGATGACTTCGACCAGAGAATAATGGACTGGTTAATCGAAGAGTTCAAGAAAGACCAGGGCATTGACCTCTCCGGCGACAAAACCGCCCTGCAGCGCTTGAAAGAAGCAGCGGAAAAAGTAAAAATCGAGCTTTCCAGCGTTCAAAAAGCGGAGGTCAATCTTCCCTTTATCACTGCTGATTCCAGCGGCCCCAAACATCTGAATATAACATTGACCAGGGCTAAATTGGAACAACTGGTAATGGACCTGGTAGAAAAAACAATGGAGCCCTGCAAGCAGGCTCTTGCCGATGCTGATAGAAAAGCTTCACAGATAGATGAAGTGGTACTGGTCGGCGGACAGACAAGAATGCCGCTGGTACAGGAAAAAGTGAAACAGTTCTTCGGCAAAGAACCAAATAAAGGGGTCAATCCCGATGAAGTTGTGGCAATCGGAGCTGCTATACAGGCTGGTGTATTAAAGGGAGAGGTTAAAGATGTACTGCTTCTGGATGTTACCCCCCTTACCCTCGGTATCGAGACACTGGGTGGAGTTGCCACACCGTTAATTAACCGCAATACCACCATACCGACCTCAAAAACGCAGGTCTTCAGCACTGCCGCGGATAATCAGCCCAGTGTTGAAATTCACGTACTGCAGGGCGAACGTCCCATGGCAGCCGACAACAGAACGCTGGGACGCTTTATACTGGATGGTATACTGCCCGCTCCCAGAGGCGTGCCCCAAGTCGAGGTCAGTTTCGATATCGATGCCAATGGTATCTTAAGCGTTAAAGCCAAGGATAAGGGTACCGGCAAGGAGCAGAAGATTACAATAACCGCCTCCAGCGGTCTCAGCAAAGAAGACATCGAAAAGATGCAGCACGAAGCGGAAGCTCATGCCGCAGAAGATACCAAGAGGAAAGAAGAAGTAGAAACAAAGAATAACGCTGACAACATGGCTTACAGCGCCGAAAAGATGCTTAACGACAATAAAGACAAGATTCCTGAAGAAACAAGGAAGGAAATCGAAGATAAAATAGGAGTGTTGCGCACTGCGCTCCAGGGTTCCGATGTAGAGGATATCAAGGCAAAGTCTCAGGAGCTTTCGGAGCTGATGCAGAAAGCCGGCGCTTCGGTTTACGGACAACAGGGCGGACAGGCTGAACCTGATGCCCAGTCCGAGCAAACAGAAGAAGAACCCAAAAAAGACGATGAAGGTACCGTAGAAGGGGAGTTCCGAGAGGTATAATAGCTCTCCAATTCAAGGGGAGTGGAATAATCTGTTTTATCAGGCATTTCACTCCCCTTTTTCAGCGAACCGGAAAAACGTTTGCTGGAGTAATTAAAGCTTAATGATATATAATGGTAAGGTTGACTAAAAAAGGGGCGCTGCCCCTTTTTTATAGTGGATAATATCTAACCTAATAAGAGGACGGAAACTGATAAAATATGGCATCAAAAAGGGACTATTATGAAGTTCTCGGCGTTAACAAAAATGCCAACGCCGATGAAATAAAAAAGGCTTTTCGCAAACTTGCTTTCCAATGTCACCCCGACCATAACCAGGGAGAGGACTCCGAAGCCAAATTTAAAGAAATAAATGAAGCTTACAGTGTTCTTTCGGACGACGAAAAGCGATCTGCCTACGACCGTTTCGGGCATGCCGGTGTTGACGGCACATTCGGACAGGGATTCGGGCAGGGATTCGGAGATTTCGGTTTTGGCGGCGGATTCGGCAGTATTTTCGAAGACTTTTTCGATGCCTTTGGCGGAGGCGGAGGACGCAGAAGTTCCAGACGCGGAGCTGACCTGCAGCAAAAAATCAGCATTACATTTGAAGAGGCGGCTCTCGGTTGCAATGCCGATATCAGGATAAGCCGTATGGAGCAGTGCTCCAACTGCAGCGGCAGCGGGTCCAAACCGGGTAGCCAGACCAGCCGCTGTAGCGATTGTAATGGAAGCGGAAAGGTAAAACGCGTCCAGCAGAGCATATTCGGGCAGTTTACCAACATTACTTCCTGCCCTAAGTGTAACGGCGAAGGAAACATCATTACCGACCCCTGCCCGAAATGCAAGGGCTCCGGTAAAGAAAGAAAAGAACACAATATGAAACTGAAAGTGCCGGCCGGAATCGATAACGGCACTAATCTGAAGTTAAACGGACAGGGCGATATCGGCGACAAAGGAGCCCCTCCCGGAGACCTTTACGTTGCCATAGAAGTAAAACCGCACAAGTTCTTCAAAAGAGATGATACCAACGTCATTTATGACCTCTCGGTTAATTTTGCGCAAGCCGCCCTCGGTACGGAAGTAGACGTTCCGACGCTTTACGGAAACGAGAAGCTGAAAGTGCCGGCAGGCAGTCAATCAGGGAAAATATTTACGCTTAAGGGCAAAGGCATACCACACCTGCGCCGCAATGCCAAGGGGGACCAGCTGGTCAGATTGATTGTGGCTACACCGGAAAAGCTTACCAAAGAACAGCGTAAATTATTCGAAGATCTCGAAAAGAGCTTTGCCAAAGGTGATAAGAATTAAATCAGCGGTAGATATCTAATAATTGCTAACCCAATTCATCATTTTGATTATATCGAGATAGATAGACTC
>JAAYAZ010000121.1 GCA_012719115.1 Dehalococcoidales bacterium | reverse complement strand
AGTGCCCCCGATGGCCCTATGCCTCAGACAAGAGAGCATGTTTTACTTGCCCATCAGGTTGAAGTGCCGAAAATGGTAGTTGCTCTTAATAAAGTAGATATGATGGAAGACCCGGAGCTGTTGGAGCTTGTTGAGATGGAAGTCAGGGAACTGCTTACCAAGAATCACTATGATGGTGACGATGTTCCTATTGTTCATGTCAGCGCTCTTAAGGCTTTGGAATGTGGTTGCGGCAAGGAAGATTGCCAGTGGTGCGGAGCTGTATTAAAACTGATGGCTCAAGTTGATTCGTACATCCCCATTCCGGAACGGCCCAAGGATAAACCTTTCTTAATGTCGGTTGAAGATGTATTTAGCATTAAGGGCCGCGGTACTGTTGCCACCGGTAGGGTGGAGAGGGGCGTTGTTAGGCCCGGCGATGAGGTTGAAATTGTCGGTCTTCATCACGAACCGAAGAAGGTTGTTGCAACCAGCCTTGAAATGTTCCATAAATTCCTTGACATAAGCGAACCCGGCGACGCTGTCGGTGTTCTGTTAAGAGGTGTCGAGCGTGAAGATATTGAGCGCGGCCAGGTTCTGGCTGCCCCCGGAAGCATTAAGCCTCATACTTATGCCGATGCTGAGGTTTATGTACTTTCGAAAGAAGAAGGCGGCAGACATACACCGTTCTTTAACGGCTACAAACCGCAGTTCTATATCAGAACCACTGATATTACCGGTTCTATCGAACTAGAGCCCGGTGTTGAAATGGTTATGCCCGGTGATAATACCAAAATGAAAATAAAACTTATTTATCCGGTAGCCCTTGAAAAAGGTTTAAGTTTTGCAATCAGAGAAGGGGGCAGGACAGTAGGCGCCGGAACTATTACCAATATCATAGAATAATATGGCTAAGAAAAAGACGGATGCTCGTAATGTGATTCACCTTGCATGCACGGAATGCAAGGAGAGAACTTATACGACTGAGAAAAATAAGAGAAACGACCCTCAGAGGTTAGAGCTAAAGAAGTATTGTCCGCGTTGTCGTACCAGCCAGCTCCACAGGGAGGTAAAGTAATACTTTCCTTAAAAGGAGGTATGAATTATGGCTCAGACAACGCAGCCCGCTGAAAAAAAAGGGCGAGGGTTTAAGCTTTTCGGTAACGTTATAGCCGAACTGAAGAAGGTAACGTGGCTTTCCAGAAAGGAAGCCATTTACCTTACCGGTTTGGTATTGCTTGTTGCTGTTATCGTTGGTCTTATACTTGGCGGGATAGATTGGATATTCAGTTTTCTTATCGAAAAAATATTTACCGGTAGTTAGTTATTCATTATAATGCAGGAGTTAGAGATAGATAATATAAGCCAGGTAGGGGAGCAGGTAGCTGTGGATCAAGAGAAGTGGTATGCTGTCCATACTTATTCCGGCTATGAGGAGCGGGTAAAGAAGAATCTTGACCAGCGCATCGGTTCAATGGATGCCAATCAGGATATATTCAGGGTTGTTATTCCCACCGAAGAAGAAGTAGAGGTAAAAAACGGACAGAGGCGCACTATTACCCGCAAGATATTACCTGGATACATTCTTGTTCAGATGAAAATGAACGACTTCAGCTGGAGTATCGTCAGAAATACCCCCGGAGTAACCGGGTTCGTAAGCGGCGGTAATAAACCGGTTCCGCTTCAGGACAACGAGGTAAAGCAGATTATGAAGCAAATGGAAGCTGAATTGCCCAAGGTTAAAGTGGGTTTTAAACCGGGGCAGAGTGTTAAGGTCATAGATGGTCCATTCATTGATTTTATCGGAACGGTCGATGAAATAGACCTTGAAAAAGGCAAGGTAAAGGTATTGCTTTCCTTGTTCGGACGTGAAACTCCCGTAAAATTGGATTTTCTACAAGTAGAAAAGCTTTAAAGGGGTTGTGAAGATTCCTGGAGGAAATATAAGTGGCAAAAAAAGTTAAAGCAATAGTAAAATTGCAGATTGCGGCCGGTCAGGCCAATCCTGCGCCCCCGGTTGGTCCGGCATTGGGCCAACACGGTGTCAATATAATGGGCTTTTGCAAGGAATATAACGAGCGTACTTCCAAATACGCCGGCTCCATTATTCCTGTTGAAATAACCATATTTGTTGATAGAACGTACAAATTTATAACAAAGACCCCGCCGACATCCGATTTGCTAAAGAAAGCGTTGGGTGTACCCAAGGGTGCCGGAACTACCGGGCATGCTCCGAATATGGTGTTATCCAAGGAAAAGTTGAGAGAGATTGCCCAGATTAAAGCCAAGGATTTAAATTCGATTGATATCGAAGGTGCCGAGCAGACGGTTTTAGGTACCGCAAGAAGTATGGGGATTGGAATAGAGTAAGATGGCAGATAGAGGGAAAAAATACAAAGAAGCAGCAGAGTTAGTAGAAAAAGACAGGGCGTATACGCCGGAGGAAGCTGTCGAGCTGGCAAAGAAAACAGCTACAGCTAAATTCGATGAAACGCTCGAACTGCATTTAAAGATGGGTGTCGACCCCCGAAATGCGACACAGCAGGTCAGGGGTGTTGCCCTTTTACCGCACGGTTTGGGTAAAAAGATTCGCATACTGGTGTTTGCGCAGGGTGAAGCTGAAAAAATAGCTACCACAGCCGGAGCCGATTACGTCGGCAGCGAAGATATCGTAAAACAGATAGAGGGCGGGTGGCTTGATTTTGATGCCGCTATTGCAACACCGGAAATGATGGGAAAGGTCGGCAAACTCGGTAAGATTCTGGGTAGAAAGGGCTTGATGCCCAATCCCAAAGCCGGTACCGTAGTTGTCGCCGAAGACCTTCCAAGAGTAATCGAAGATGCCCGCAAGGGGCGTGTCGAATTCAAGCTCGACCGTAATGCCATTATCCATCTTCCGTTGGGAAAGATGAGTTTTGATGCCGAAAAATTGAGCGAAAATATGATTGCGGTTATTGAAGCGATTATCAAGGCAAAACCGGTCGGTGCCAAAGGTCAGTATATAAAGAGCGCCTATATTTCTTCTACAATGGGGCCCGGTATTAAGTTAGACCTTAAAGCAATTATGACTACTGCTTAGCAGTATTATTAACAGTATTATAATTATTACGCCAGTCTCATCCGGAGACAGCGGGTGCCTTATAAAGGCTTAAAGATACCTGCCGAGGATTGAGGGCATGATAGAACTATTTGTTTTTATTCAAGTCCTTGCCGCGCAGGTGCAGGGACTTTTTTATTTAGATGAACAGGAGGTGAAAAGGGTGAAAAGAGCAGAAAAAGCAAAGCTCGTTGAGGGTATTCAGGATGCCATGACCAGATGTAAAGTCGGCATTATGACTGAATATCTGGGAATGAAAAATGCCGACCTTACTCTGTTAAGACGCAAGTTGGGGGAAGCCAACATCGACTACATTGTAGTTAAAAATACACTGGCCAGATTCGCTGCGGACAATTCAAACAAAGGCTTTTTGAAAGAAAAGCTCACCGGACCGATGGCTGTGGCTTTTGGCTACGATGATGAAGTGGAACCGGCTAAACTGTTAATTCAGTTTGCGGATGCTTCAGACAGCCCGTTAAAAATTAAAGGCGGATTCATCGGCGACCAGTTATTGACAGATGAAGATGTAAAGACTTTAGCCAAGATACCGCCAAAGGATATTCTCCTGGCACAGGTAGTGGGAGCTATGCAGGGTCCGATATCCGGATTTGCCAATGTGTGCGCCGCCCCAATACGTGGGCTGGTTACTGTCCTGCAAGCCAGGGCTGATAAATTAGAAGGTTAACAATTATTAAAATATAAAGTCTGGTAAAAAAGGAAGGAAAAGTAAAATGGAAGATAAAACTCAGCAGGTAATCGATATTGTAAAAGAGATGACAGTTCTTGAATTATCAAAACTGGTTAAGGCTCTTGAGGAAGAATTCGGTGTTAGTGCCGCTGCTCCTATGATGGCTGCAGTTGCCGCTGCCCCGGCTGATGCCGGCAGTGCCAAACCGGAAGAAGAGAAGACAGAGTTCAACGTGACTCTCAAAGAAGTCGGCGCCAATAAAATCAATGTTATCAGAGTTGTCCGTGAATTGACCCAGTTAGGCCTGAAGGAATCAAAAGACCTGGTAGAGGGTGCTCCCAAGCTGGTTAAGGAAGCTGTCAGCAAGGAAGAAGCTGCTTCAGCCAAAGCCAAACTGGAAGAAGTCGGCGCTACCGTCGAAGTAAGCTAATATCAGTCGGTAACTAATAAAAGAATAGAATTATGCAATGACCGCCCGGATGCGTGTTGTCCGGCGGTCGTTTGTTTTTTGTCGATTTTCTTGAAACACATACTTAAAGATTGTATAATTCGTGAACGTATAGAGTTTAATCCGGAGGGACTGGCAGATGTTCTCAACTGAATATGTTCCCTTGATGATTATCGGTGCTGTTTTTCTGATTGTCGGAATTATTGTTATTGTTATCGGTATAAAAGAAGAAAAGGATTATTGCAGCGCTATATCTAATAAAGCTGATGTGCGTAAGTACCTGGAACACAGGTCAGACCGAATACAGGCATGGGGATTTAAAGTAGGTGGTATAACCGCAGTTATAATCGGGTTAGTTCTATTGATTATGGGTATCATCTTTTGGCTTTGGGGCTGAATCTATTGCCTTGGCAATAGCATCGGGTGCTTTTAGCAGCGTTTTTCCACACAGAATGGAATCCGGAATAATCATACCGCCGGACACCACCATTTTTATGCATTCGTCAATTTTAAGGTCGGTATGAATTATGTCGTTCCCGTCTACTATCTCAAAATATCCGGATGTGGGGATGGGGGAGGTCGGAATATAAACACCATAGAGTGTCTCGCCGGATGCCCCTTTGAATTCATTGGTTATAAAAGCAGGTGCAAACATTCCCTTTCTTGGGAATTCAACGAAGACCACTTCCCGAAATGCCGCTTTATTGATACCGGCGCCTGAAAGACCTTCTATTACCTGCTTAACGCCGTTATATAATTGTTTAAAAATGGGAACGCGGTTAATCAGGTTCTCGGAAAAATTAACCATTTTTTTGCCCAAATAATTACTGGTTATAACCCCTGCAATATAAATAATAAGTATTGCGGCAATAAATCCAAGCCCAGTGATTTCATTATAGTTTGGGTTAAAATAGGTTATGATATCTGTTATTACCGGCTGCAGGATATCGTCAACTTTGATAAAAAGCCATATAATTACATATATAGCAACAGCAAGCGGTATAACAACCAGAAAACCGGCCAAAAAATTGTTTCTCAGGTTTCTCAAAAGCCAATGACCGCGGCTCTCTTTCTTTTTTACCATTAACTTGTACTTCCTGTTTTATACTTGACGCCTCGGTCTGTATTGTATCGCCTCAGCAATATGATTGGCTTTTATTATAGCACTTTTTTCCAGATCCGCTATGGTTCTGGCAAGTTTTAATATGCGATGGAAAGCACGTGCCGAAAGGCTCATCTGTTTCATAGCCGCTTTTAGAAGGCTTTGTGCCGTTTCTTCTGTCTGGCAGAAATTCCTGACCTCTACCGGTGTCATCTCGCTGTTGGCTGCCAGTTTTGTACCTTCGAAACGCCGGCGCTGGGCTAATCTGGCTTCGGTAACACGTTGCTGTACGCTTTGTGATTTTTCGCCCAATCTCTCATCTGAAAGCTTTTCATAATCAATATGCGGTACTTCAATAAAAATGTCTATGCGGTCCAGGAAAGGTCCGCTGATGCGTTTCTGGTAGCGGGATACCAGCCCCGGGCTGCAGGTGCAGGCGCGATAGGGGTCTCCGTAATAACCGCAGGGGCAGGGGTTCATAGCGCCCACTAACATGAAGTTAGCGGGGAATGTCATGCTTCCGCGTGCGCGGCTGATGGTAACGATTTTATCTTCCAGTGGTTGTCTTAGTACTTCAAGCAGTGACTGCCCGAATTCCGGCAATTCGTCTAAAAACAAAACACCCCGGTGGCTTAAACTGATTTCACCCGGTTTTGGAAAATGCCCTCCTCCTACCAGCCCGGCGTCGGAAATGGTGTGGTGTGGGGAGCGGAACGGGCGCTTACATATTAAGGGAGTATCCGATGGCAGTAATCCGCTGGCGCTGTATATGCGGGTAACCTCAAGGGATTCCTCGTTGGTCATCGGGGGTAGTATGCCCGGAAGAGAACGAGCCAGCAGTGTCTTTCCGCTTCCGGGAGGACCGAACATAACTATGTTATGGCCTCCGGCGGCAGCAACTTCCAATGCCCTTTTTACATGCTCCTGTCCTTTTATATGCTCAAAATCAACCAGCGGAGCATTGTTATTATGTGCCTCTACCGCTGTTGATTTGCTGCAAACAAATTCGGGTGCCGGGATTTCTCCCAGCATATAACCTGCCAGTTGGGAAAGCGTAGAAAAGGGGAGAATATTTACACCTTCTACAAGTGCGGCTTCTCTGGCATCTACCTCCGGAACGACAATGTTTTTGAAGCCTTTTTGGTATGCAAGGGCTACCATCGAAAGTATTCCGTTGGTATGCCGCAGGCTGCCGTCCAAAGAAAGTTCGCCTAAAAATAGAGTATCCGAAACATCGAATTGTACCTGTTGGGAGCTGAAAATAATTCCTATAGCGATAGGAAGGTCGTAAGAAGGTCCGGCTTTTTTTAAATCGGCAGGAGCCAGGTTGGCACAAATGTGTTTCATAGGGAAAGTAAAACCGGAATTGCGCACGGCCGAACGTACCCGTTCTTTAGCTTCCGAAACGGCAGCATCCGGTAATCCTACGATAGCAAAAAAGGGTAGCCCCGGAGAGATATCGACTTCAACTTCGACAATAGTTCCCTCCAGCCCCGCTAAAGCGCAGCTGTAGACTTTTGCTAACATTCCCTTAATGTTACGTGAAAGCATAAAGTATGTCAATTATAAAAATCCGGCATTGTTACAGAGCTTTTAATACAAAATCAGCTTATATTAACAGATAATGACGGTAGAAATTGTATTAACAACAAGCAGCTTACGATAATTGTTGTCAAAAATATTTGCATTTATAAAAAGCTTTTTCCGACAGCTATTGCATATAATAAGGCAGTGTGATATACTTTGGTTAATTGAGATTAAACGTAGGAAGTGGGTTCAGACCCACTTTTTTGTTGTTAGGAACAGCGATAACTGTAATATAAGGAATATATTGGAGGTCTGATTCTGGGATGAAAAGCGATTTTTTACTCGCTATTACTCAGCTTTCGGCGGAGAAAAATTTATCCAAGGAGGTGGTACTGGGTGCTGTAGAATCAGCGCTGGTATCGGCTTACAGGAAGGACAATTTTACTCAAAATCAGGAGCTAATTGTCAAAATAGACCCGAATAACGGCAGGGTAACTGTTTGGGCAAGCAAAACAGTAGTGGAAAAGGTTGCCGACCCGCGTTGTGAAATATCCTTGGAAGAAGCAAAAAAGGTTAAAAAAGGAATTACCGTTGGAGAGGAACTAGTTGTTGAAGCGACTCCCAGCAATGCAGGCCGTATTGCCGCACAAACAGCCAAGCAGGTAATCCTGCAGCGTCTCCATGAAGCGGAGCACAGCGCTATTTTCGAGGAATATGCCGATAAGCAGGGAGAAGTAATAACCGGCGTGGTAAGGCGCATAGAGCCCAAACAGGTTTTTATTGACCTTGGAAGGGCGGAAGCGGTAATGCCCTCTATAGAACAGCCTGCTAATGAGAGATACAGGGTGGGGCAGAGATTAAAAGTCTATCTGGTTGAAGTGGGACAATCCGCCCGGGGGCCTTTATTAATAGTTTCACGTTCACATCCGAATCTGTTAAGGCGAATAATAGAGATTGAAGTGCCTGAAATTTATAATGGCACAGTTGAAATCAAGTCGGTAGCCAGAGAAGCCGGATTTCGCAGTAAGGTTGCGGTTGCGGCACGCCAGGAAGGTATCGATGCTGTCGGATGTTGTGTCGGATTGCGCGGTATCAGAATTCAGAATATTGTAAGTGAACTAAACGGCGAGAAAATAGATATAGTCAACTGGAGCACGGACCCGACTAAGTATATAATCAGCGCTATCAGTCCGGCACAGGTTGCCGGCGTACGTTTGAACGAAGAAGATAATTCGGCGGTTGTAATTATCCCCGATAAACAACTGTCGCTGGCGATCGGCAAGGAAGGGCAAAACGTCAGATTAGCGGTGAAACTTACCGGTTGGCGTATCGATATTAAGAGCGAATCAAGCTTTATAGAGGAAGAGAAAGCCAAACCGGAGCCTGAGCCGGCTTTAGAAGAAGAAATAATCGAGCCTGTGGTTGAAGAGGTTTTCGAAGAATCTGTACCTGAGGAGAAGCAGGAAGAGGAAGTCATTGAAGAAAGCGAACCGGATGAAGTATCCATAGAGCCTGTTTTTGTTGCAAGCCGCAGTGAGCCGCGCGGTAAAACTGAAATACGTTTTGCCGAAGATATACTTCCTCCGCCAGCGCCTAAACCGCAAGCTAAAACACAACAGAAAAAGAAAAAGAAGGATGTTCGCGGTAAAGTAAGCGCTGAAGACGGAATTAAATTGAAAAAGAAAAAGCGCGGATATAATATGTATCAGGATGATGAAGAGTACTTCTAAACATATTGCAATGCGGACATGTGCCGCCTGTGGCGAAGTTAAGCCCAAGCGGGAATTAGTCCGTTTGGTGCGCCTTGAAAGCGGTTGGGTGGAAGTGGACATCGACGGTAAAAAAAATGGCAGGGGTGCTTATTTATGCCCGTCCGGGGAATGCTGGGAAAAAGGATTAAAGCATGGACAACTGGACCGTGTTTTACGCATGACCATTACCCCCGACAATAAAGTGCAATTGCTTGAGCAGGGGAATAATTACTAAGGATTGAATAGTGGCTGAAATAAAGAAACAGAACGATAATACCAAGAGCGCAAAAAATAACGCCAATACGGAGGCTGTCGATAAGATGGTAGAAATACCGCACAATGTCAGCGTCAGGCAGCTGTCCGAAATGCTCAAGGTAACTGTTGTCGATATTATCAAGCAGCTGATGCGCAACGGCATTATGGCAAATATCAACCAGGTTATCGACTTTGAAGTGGCGGAGAAAGTTGCCGCTTTTTACGGGTACAAAGCGCAGTTAAAAACGCAGACTGCGCGTAAGTCTGCCAGCGTCATAAGCGAAATTAAAAAGCAGCAGCAGCTCTTGACTACCGAAACCAATTTAAAGCCGCGACCGCCGGTCATCACTATTATGGGGCATGTTGACCACGGAAAAACCAGGTTGCTGGATGCTATCAGAAAAACTAATGTGATGGATTCCGAAGCCGGTGGTATAACCCAGCATATCGGCGCTTACCAGGTAGAGATAAACGGGCAAAAGATTACTTTTCTCGATACTCCGGGGCATGAAGCTTTTACGGCGATGAGAGCCAGAGGCGCTCAAGTAACGGATGTTACGGTGTTGGTGGTTGCCGCCGATGATGGTGTACAGCCGCAAACACTGGAAGCCATAAGCCATGCCAAAGCGGCCGGTGTTCCCATTGTTGTAGCTATAAATAAAATCGATAAACCGGAAGCCAATCCGGATTTTGTAAAACAGCAGCTGGCTGAAGCCGGGCTGGTGGTGGAAGAGTGGGGCGGTGATGTTATTGCTGTCGGAACTTCAGCGAAAGCTAGAGAAGGAATACAGGAACTTCTGGAAAATCTGCTTTTAGTTGCCGAAATGGAAAACCTCAGGGCAGACCCGAGCCTGCCAGCCAGGGGTGTTGTAATCGAAGCGGAAATGGATAAAAACAAGGGTCCGCTTACAACCATACTGGTACATGACGGTACCTTAAAACCGGGTGATATGGTTGTTATAGGCAATACCTGGGGGCGTGTTAGGGCTATGTTTAACGATTCCGGTAAACAGGTCAGGAAAGCCAAGCCTTCGACTCCGGTAGTCTTGCTGGGCATGCATGAGGTTCCGCAGGTAGGTGACACCATGATGGTTGTTGCCGATGAAAAACAGGCGCGTAATGTGGCGGAAGAGAATCGCAGAGAAGCAGCGGCAGTGGCAAAAGCAGCTAATCTTACCAATCTTTTAGACCAGGTTAACGCCGGTAGAGTAAAAGAATTGAATATTGTAATGAAAGCCGATGTTCAGGGCAGTGTGGAACCGATAAAGGATTCCATTGAGCGTCTGCAAACCGATAAAGTCCAGGTAAAACTGGTGCATTCCGGAGCCGGTAATGTTACCGAGACGGATGTTATGCTGGCGGTTGCTTCACAGGGCCTTGTAGTTGCTTTTAATACCGGTATCGATGTAGGCGCTCAGCGTATGGCTGATGCCGAGGGCGTGGATATCCGAACTTATAAAATTATTTATGATTTAATCGACGATGTTGAAAAAGCACTTAAAGGTATGTTGGAACCGGAGTATATTGAAGTAATCGACGGGCATGCCGAGGTTAGAGAAGTGTTCTCCGCCGGTAAAAAGGGTGGTGTCGCCGGTTCTTATGTACTGGACGGCAAAATAAAACGTGGTGCCAAGGTACGATTAAAAAGAGGCAATAAGATAGTTACAGATACAACTATTTCCTCTCTGAGGCGTTTTAAGGATGATGTGAAAGAGGTAGCTACCGGTTACGAGTGCGGCATTACGCTTGATAACTATGATAAGTTCCAGGTGGGCGATATATTCGAGTGCTATAGCCTGGAAAGGGCTAAATAGGTAAAATAAAATGTCATATCGTATCGAGCGGGTGAATCAGCTCATCCGCCAGGAAATAAGCGATTTATTATTGCGCCAGATAAAAGACCCGCGTCTGGGGAATTTTCTTTCTGTAAATGCGGTGGAAACGGCGGCAGACTTGAAGCATGCCAAGGTTTACGTTAGCTGCATATGCACTGAGGAAGAAAAAAAAGAGATCATATCCACTCTTGAATCGGCTTCGGGTTATTTACATAAGGAATTAAGCAAGCGCATCAGAATGAGATATGTTCCGTCGTTGTCATTTTATTGGGATAACTCGATTGAAAGGGCTTCCCATATAATTGACTTAATCGACCGGGTTTCGAAACCTGAAGAACAGGTATAGTGTTGGATGGTATACTGAATATAAATAAACCGGCTGGGATGACTTCCTTTAAAGTGGTATCGCTTGTAAGACATCTTACCGGAATAAAAAAGGTAGGGCATGCCGGCACCCTCGACCCGCTGGCAAGTGGTGTTTTACCCCTGTGCTTTGGCAGAGCAACCAGAGTTATTGAATTTTTAATGAACGCAAAAAAAACTTATAAGGCTGCTATAAAACTCGGTATATCTACCGACACTTACGATATAGAAGGCACAGTTATCAAACAATCTGATGCCTCGCATATAACAGAAGCCGATGTTGAATCAGCGCTGGCATTTTTTCGAGGAGCAATCGAACAGGAACCCCCGATGTACAGTGCTCTGAAACATAACGGTCAGTGTTTATATAAACTTGCCAGAGAAGGTGTTACGGTTGAAAGGCCTAAGCGGCAGGCTTATATTTACCGGTTGGAGTTACTGGATTACAGTTCGCCTTTGATTACCGTTGAGATGGAATGCAGTAAGGGTACTTATGTGCGCTCGCTGGCAAACGATTTAGGCGAAAAGTTGGGATGCGGTGCCTGTGTAACGGAATTGGAAAGATTGAGATACGGTCCTTTCGATATAAAAGAAGCTGTATCATTATCGGAGCTTCAGGAAGCGTTTTCCAAAGATTGCTGGCAGCGTCTGGTTTACCCGCCGGGTTACATTATGAAAGAGTGGGAATCAGTAACAGTGCGCGATGAGCAGGCAAGTTTTATTAAGAACGGTGTTCCGGTAGTGCTGGAGGGAACGACAGTTGATAAGTGCTGTGCTTACGATAATGAGGGCAATCTGCTTGCGATATTGAATCTTGATAATGCAACCGGGAAGTGGAAACCGCAGAAAGTATTTAATTAAGTGTGAGGAAATCGCGGTAGCCGTATATTACTTGCGACCTTGACAACTCACGTATAAAATAGCTATAGTTCTGTTGGTGTTTTAGCAGTAAGGGAATGATTGAGGGGTACTTAATAGTTGTTTATAATTGAAGGAAGAGTGTATTTAGCAGTCGGTTTTAAAATCTGAATAAGCTGCTCCTTCAATAATAATAAAATGGCCGAAAATTAAAAATAAAAAAATTTAGCTGTTACCGGAAAGGGGTTAATAAATTGGGGAAAATAAATGTAGCTGTCATTGGTGTCGGAAATTGTTGTTCATCGTTTGTTCAGGGTGTCCAATTCTATAAAAAAGCAAAGGAAGGCGATTTTGTTCCCGGATTAATGCATGTTAATCTAGGCGGTTATCATATCAGCGATATTAATTTTGTTGCTGCCATCGATATCGATAAAAACAAAGTCGGCAAAGATTTGTCCCAGGCTATATACGCCGCACCAAACAACACATATAAGTTCTGCGATGTGGAGCCGATGGGTGTTAAAGTAGAAAGAGGCATGACTCACGACGGCTTGGGAAAATACCTGTCGCAGATTATCGAAAAGGCACCCGGCCCTACCGCCGATATCGTAAAAATACTTAAAGATACCAAGACAGATGTCGTTATAAATTATCTTCCGGTCGGAAGTGAAGAGGCTACCAAGTGGTATGTAGAGCAAATTCTGGAAGCCGGTTGCGGTATGGTAAACTGCATACCGGTCTTTATCGCCAGAGAAAAATACTGGCAGCAGCGCTTTGAGGCTAAAGGGCTGCCGATTATAGGCGATGACATCAAGTCTCAGGTTGGCGCTACGATAGTTCATCGTGTCCTTACCCGTCTTTTTGCCGATAGAGGTGTCAAGCTGGAAAGAACCTATCAATTAAATTTCGGCGGTAACACCGATTTTATGAATATGCTTGAGAGGGAAAGACTGGAGTCCAAGAAAATATCGAAGACCAATGCAGTTACTTCTCAGCTTGATTACAAGCTCGACCCGGATGATATTCATGTTGGTCCAAGTGATTATGTGCCCTGGTTGAAAGACCGCAAGTATTGTCATATCAAAATGGAAGGCCGCACCTTCGGCGATGTTCCTCTGGACCTTGAACTGAAGCTGGAAGTCTGGGACAGCCCCAATTCGGCCGGTGTCGTTATTGATGCTGTCAGGTGTGTTAAACTTGCTTTGGATAATGGAATCAAAGGCAGCTT
>JAAYAZ010000120.1 GCA_012719115.1 Dehalococcoidales bacterium | reverse complement strand
TATAAACCATACATTATAGTCATTTATCCCTCTGCAAAGGGAGAGTGAGAGGGATTTAGGAGTAAAAGATAATCGGGGTAATTATCAGGATTAGCAACGACAATTAGAAATCAGAGGCCGGCTCAAGGGCAAAGCCGACCTCTGTATATTATTAGAAAGAACGATTATTCTCTAAACAGCGTTATCGTCCTTATCTCCGGTACGAATACGAATTACCCCGGAGACCGGGAGTACAAAAATCTTCCCGTCACCTGTCTCGCCGGTTCTGGCATTGGAAGCGATAGTATTAACAAACTTATCGACATCCTCATCAAGCACCACCAGTTCAATTTTAATCTTGGGTATCAGGTCTACAATATATTCACCGGCGCGCCACTGCAAGGGAATCCCTTTTTGACGTCCTCGTCCGCTTACTTCCGTAACCGTCATCCCAAAATAATTGTCCTTTTCCAACGCTTTCTTGACGCAATCCAGTTTTTCCTCTCGTATAATTGCCTCTATCATTTTCATCTCAGTAAACCTCCGTATGCTCTCTCTCCGTGCTGTGAAAGGTCAAGCCCGACAATTTCTTCCTGGGAGCTGACACGAAGCCCCATAGTCTTTTCGACAGCCTTACCTATAATCATCGTCATAATGAAGGTAAAGGCAGCCACCACCACTACGGCAAGTATCTGGATTAAGAATTGCTGTACGTTGCCTTCCAACAGCCCGCTGTAGCCGTTTACCGAAGAACTGGCAAAGATACCGGTAGCAATGGCACCCCATATTCCGCCCACTCCATGAACAGCAAACACATCCAAAGAGTCATCGAAATGAAGTTTGGTCTTCATCAGCAACAGGCAGAAATAACAGATTAAACCCGCTCCGATACCGATGGCAATGGCGCCCATAGGGGTTACGAATCCGGCTGCCGGAGTAATGGCGACCAGGCCACCGACGGCGCCGGTAACCGTACCCAGTACTGAAGGACGTCTTTGTATCCAGCTTATTATCATCCATGTAAAGGCGGATGCAGCGGCGGCAACGGTGGTGGTAACGAATGCGTTGGCTGCTAATCCATCGGCAGCTAATGCGCTTCCGGCATTGAAACCGTACCATCCGAACCATAACAGGGAGGCTCCGAGAACCACCAGCGGAATATTGTTGGCTTCCATAGGGGTTTGCAGGAATCCCTTTCTCTTCCCCAGTAACATTACAAGGACAAGTGCTGCAATACCGGCGTTAATATGTACTACTGTTCCTCCGGCAAAATCCAGAGCCCCCAGATTGTATAACCAGCCTCCATCCCCCCATACCCAGTGGGCTACCGGGCAATAAACAAGAGTAACCCATAATACGCTGATAACCAGCAGGGAACTGAACTTAATACGTTCCACAACAGCGCCGGTAAAAAGCGCTACGGTTATTATGGCGAACATTGCCTGAAAGATAATGAATGCCAGGTGAGGCACTGTGGTAGCATAAGTTTCCGAGGCTCCCAATCCGATATCTGAAAGCCCAAGATAATTAAGCCCGCCGATGATGCCTGCTGTGTCGTTACCGAATGCGAGTGAATAACCGTAAATAACCCAGATAAGCCCGACCAGCGCTAAACATACAAAACTCATCATAATGGTAGAGAGAAGGTTTTTCCTTCTCACCATACCGCCGTAAAAGAACGCCACGCCCGGTGTCATCAACATTACAAGTGCTGATGAAATCAGTAACCAGGCAGTGTTCCCCGAATCCATTTCCATATCTGCCTCCTCAAGTTTTATAAGTCTTAGTATAGAGGCTTATTATTACGGTGTTATTGCAGATATGTTTCGGGAATGTTAAATCTTTATATACAGGTTTTATTAAAGTGATTTTTGTAAGTTAAACCTTTCAATCAGAGAAGGGTATAAGTGTGAGAAAATACCGCAAAGGCTGTTGACGCCTGTTGACAGACTCAGGATTCGTGGATGTGGCTAAACCTGTTAGTAGGGGGTTGAGTTCCTTAATTCGGATTGAAATCCCGACTAGTCGGGATCGAACCATAATGGCGGTGAAGATAAATAAAAATTTTAAAAATCCGTTTGTCAAACCCTTCGACATGCTCAGGGCGAACGGATTTTTCTTCTATTCGAGAAGGATTGCCACATTCGCTTGTGTAATCCCTGCAAAGATAATCTGATACACTCTTTACCACTATGAGGATTTGCATATATAACTTAAGCCGTTCGTGGTGAGCTTGTCGAACTATAACGGTGATAAAACCATCAATAATATTTCTGCTCTTTGACACTTCGACACGCTCATGCCGAACCGAGATTTCAATAACGCTCATCAGTCTTGCTATGCTCGACGGCTTAACTGCAATAAATACATTTTCCTTACTTTTCGCTATTCTTTTTGAAGCGGTAACCGATATTGCGCACCGTTTCGATAAACGTGTGTTCGGGATCCTCGATTTTACTGCGTAGTCTTCTGATATGCACGTCAACGGTGCGGTCGCCGCCGAAATAATCGTATCCCCATACTTTATTAAGCAGGGATTCACGTGTAAAAACCCTTCCTTTATTGCCGGCAAGATAGAGCAGCAATTCATATTCCTTGAATGTAAGTTCAATAACCCTGTTTTCCAACGTAACCTCGTATTTAGCAAGGTCGATGGTAAGCCCGTCGCATTTTATAAGGTCGCTGCTTTCGATATTTTTAACTTTTTGCAAAAGCCGCCTGATTCTCAGTATCAACTCATCTTTTTCATATGGCAACAATACAAAGTCATCGACTTTATTCAGAGTGATAATACTATCCATATAATCCTTATGCGTCAGAGCAAGCACGGGCAAGGTTGTTTTCTTTTTCATTCGGGTAATCATGTTAAGTGACTTTGGAGTTGGAACTCTACCGGACACTTCTATAATGACCATATCAGGTGTAGTCGGTGGCAATTCATCCATTTCTATATCGTTAAAAGATATAGCGGATAAAGTATAACCATGCTGTCGCAGGTCAATTTCAATGGCATCGGTTTCACTTGTTTTTCGGGTTATCAACAGTATGCTGAACAAAATTTGCTCTCATTCGGGAATATTTCTTGCTCTATGTTAAGTATAGCAGAGATCGTGCTCTCTTTTAATAGGCATAGAGTCTTCCATATGGGCGCAGGTAGCGGGGGTAGAGCTTAATAAAATTACGATTC
>JAAYAZ010000119.1 GCA_012719115.1 Dehalococcoidales bacterium | reverse complement strand
TCAGTCAATTCTTCTATTACCATAGAGTCGGCTTTCTTGACGAATTTGCCTGAAAAGCTGTAATTTCCGATAACTTTACCCTGTAAATCAACCGGCTGCACAAAATCCATACAGTTTTGCATACCCGTTTCAAAATCTACCTCACCGAACGCCGGCGCTATATGCACAATACCGCTACCATCTTCCATTGAAACGAAGTCCGTCTCCCAGACACGATATGTCAGGTTTTCATCAGCGGGCTGTAATTCAAGTTCGGAACTGCCGGGATTAGTAAAACGCATTCTATCCATACCGTAGTGATGGGGATTATATAAAGGCAGATAGGCAATGCCCGCTAAATCGCTGCCTTTCAGTTTTAACAGCAGAGGGTTATCAGCCAGCCCGACCGAACTTAGCAAGGCCGTTGCCATTATTATATATTCGTCCTCTACTTCCACGACCGCATACTCGGAGGATGCGGAAACAGCCAGACCGGTATTTCCGGGCAGTGTCCAGGGAGTAGTAGTCCACGCCATCAGAAAAACCGGCTTACCGACCAGCCTTTCGCTTATGTTTGCAACGTCATCGGAAGAAACCCGGAACTTGATATAGACCGAAGGGTCTACCGTATCTTCTTTATAGCCAAGAGCTACTTCATGAGAGCTTAGTGAAGTTCCGCAGCGCGGGCAGTGAGCAGCTGTCTTATAGCCTTTATAAACCAGCCCTTTATCCCACAGCTGTTTTATTATCCACCATCCGCTCTCGATGTAGTTATTCTCCATAGTTATATAGGGATGCTCCATATCGCACCAGTAAGCGATACGCTCAGTCATAGCATTCCAGTCTTTTAAATAACGGAAAACACTGTCGCGGCATTTGGCATTGAATTTAGCAATACCATATTTCTCGATATCAGATTTACTGGTAAAACCGAGCTCCTTTTCGACCCCCAGTTCAACCGGCAAACCGTGTGTATCCCAGCCGGCTATGCGCGGCGCATAGTAGCCTTTCATAGTTTTGTAACGGGGGATCACATCTTTAAATACCCGTGATAAAACATGGTGAATGCCGGGGTTTCCGTTGGCAGTGGGAGGCCCTTCATAAAGAACAAAACGCGGGCATTCACTGCGTTCTTCTATACTTTTATTAAAGATATCCTCTTTACGCCAGAATTCCAGTATATTCTCTTCTTGTTTGGCAAAATCAGCTTTGCTTTTTACAGGTTGAAACATATAAACTCCCTTTCAAATAAAATATCCCGCCCCAAGCTAGGGACGGGATAAAAATAGCCCGCGGTACCACCCCGATTCCCCCATACTAAACGGAGGCACTCGATGAGGCATATGCATGCCCCTGTCAGAAATAACGGACGACAATCCCGTCCAATCCTACTCGGAAAAATACCTTTCGGTTGGCAGCTCCGGAGTGATTTTCAATAGAACTTACAGCCCTGCTCGCACCATGCCAGGTTCGCTTACTGCAGCCTGCTATCTACTCTTCTCCATCATCGCTTTTTTAATAAACTACCACAACATATTTATTTTATCAAGATTGTTAGCCGATTAGCATACAATCTATGAAATACTTTCTAATATTTAGGGATAATAGACACCTTACGATCTTCTCCGTATCCGACGCTCTCGGTTGTTACTCCGGGATTATTGCTCAAGGTAAGATGAATGATACGCCTTTCGTAAGCAGGCATCGGCTCCAGGGTAAAAGATCTGCCGCTGTTTTCCACCTGTTCAGCAACACGCTCGGCCAGCTCTTTTAACACCTGCTGGCGTTTTTGCTTATACCCGTTAACATCAATTACAACCGACGGCAGCGAATCTTGAATACGATTGGCGGCAATAATTTTTACGATATACTGCAGACAGGACAATGTTTGCCCGCGCCTTCCGATTAAAATACCCAGCTCGTCGCCTTCAATGTTATAAACGGCCGGAGATGCCTCGCCGCTATCAGCCGATGAGGAGTCCCCTTCCAAGTAGTACACAGATGCATCTACATCCATTTTTTCGAGAATATTTTCTAAAGTGTCCTTAATGATATCCATAACGTCCTCTTCTAAGTTTAAGCAGTTACCGGCTACTACTCTGACTCTGGCCTCTTCTGTCCCGATTCCAAAAACCCCCCTGCTACCTTCGCTTAGAACGTTTATTTCTACTTCCTCTCGGCTTTTGTTTAGCTCTTTCAAAGCTAGTTGTACGGCCTCCTCCACTGTCCTGGCGCTCTTCTCTACCACTCGCATCGGTTCCCTCCTCTACAACCTGGGCATTATCGCTTGTATCCTCTGCCTTCGACGTCTTAACATCTTCTTTTTTCCTGTTTTCGACGGAGGCTATTCTTTCCTTGAGTTTTTTATCTTTACCGCTTTCCTTCTTGGCAGGCAGCAACCCCTTAAACATTGCCACATATTTGTTAACATTCAAGGAGCCCCAGCTTTTTGTAATCATATACTGTATAACTATTGTGATTACATTGGATATTATCCAATACAACGCCAATCCGCTTGGGAAGGTTAAAGAAAGGAAAACAAACATCAACGGCATCATAACGATCATCATCTGCGCCTGAGACTTTTGTTGAGGATTTGTCGAAGCCGATGACGACATCTTCTGAGTTACCCACATCGAGGCGCCGACTAAAAGTGCCAGCAGGAAATCAGGCGTACCCAGATTTAACCATAAAAACTGGCTGTCTACCGGTAATGCCTTAAAGACCATCGGCCACGAATAAAGATATTCAGATAAGTTCAGGAAATTACCCGGGGCAACCGCCAGAACACGCATTATTGATTGATACAGGGCAATCCATATCGGCATCTGTACCAACATCGGCAAAAGACAACCGGCAGGGCTTACCCCTGATTCTTTGTAGAGCTTCATCTGCTCAGCAGCCAGTTTCTGGCTGTCTTTGGCATGCTTCTTTTGTAGTTCGGCAAGTTTTGGCTGAAGGTCCTGCATCGCCTTAGTAGCATTCATTTGCTTGCGAGTCAACGGGAACATCACAGCTCTGATAATAATTGTAAGTACTATGATAGTTAAACCGAAACTACCGAATAATATATCCGACAAACCGATGAGAATATTAATCATCGGGCCAAGTGCAATTACATCCCAAATCGCTCCAATATCCAAATTAAGCCACCTTGCTTTCTAAGTTAACTGACTTCATAGTACCAGACCACAACACCGGAGCCCCCGTTTATTGCATACAGGTTTTCGGTTCTAATAGTATGAACATAAACTATTCCCTCATCGACATAAAGCGATGATTGAACGGTTAAATCAAGAGATTTCAATAAAAACTTGCTGTTATCCTCGATATTAATCGAATGTAAATCACCATTCTGTGTAGCGACGATAACTCTATCCTCATTCAATACCGGGTCGGACGACATGGGGTTTTCAATATCCAACGCAGTTATCAGGGTTCCGTTTGCAGAATCGATAACATAAACAAAGCCATCCATATTGGGCGCATAAATTACTCCGTCCACCATTAACGGCGTAGCCCAGAACCAGTTACGGGGAGTATATTCCGCATCGCTGTCGGCATTAAACTCCCATATCAATTGGCCGTTTTCGGCATCGATTGCATATATACCCCGGTCCAGCGAGCCGATATAGACCACTCCGTTATCGTATATCGGAGCAGCCGTAATGGGCCCGTCTGTTTCAAAAGGCTTATCCCATTTCAAATTACCGCTGTTAATGTCAATGGCAAAAAGCCTCTTATCATAAGAAGCCACAAATAGGGTATCTCCATCCATACAGGGTGATGCCCATAATGTATCCTCCGTATCGTAGAGCCATTCCACCTGTTGCGTTTCCGCATTAAGAGCGGTTACCGTACCGCCGACCGCTGCAAAATATATCAAACCATTTTCTATAATCAGACCGCCGATAATGCCTTCAACATAACCTTCGGAGGGATATTTCCACAAAAGATTGCCTGATGAGGTATTGTATGCGAATATTTTACCGGAATAAGTAGCCACATAGACTACATCGTCTGATACGACCGGGTCGGCATATATCACCGATGCCGCAGCTCCCATTCCGCAACTTAGCGGGCTTGACGGTGCGGTATCTTTTTCGATTTCTCTTTGCCATTTCACTGACCCGTTATCTTTCTGCAAAGCTGTAATCTTTCCCTGCGATGCCACATAAATGACATCTCCGTCCACGACCGAACCCGTCCAGCCATAGTTGGTATAGGCAGAAGAAGAACAGCTGACGGCCAGCGATGAAACAACCAGAATAATGGTAAGCAAAATTGCTTTAACTATTGTTTTTTTATTTTTTTTCATATTGGTTCTCAATATCGGTTTCCAATCAGTAAATTATTGTGTTCCCCTGTTAATTTCAGGAACAGGGTCATACCCGCCTTCGTGCCAGGGATGACAACGTGCAATTCTTTTCGCTCCCAGCCACATGCCGCTAAATACGCCGAATTTGACAATAGCCTCATAGGTATATTGCGAACATGTAGGAAGGTAGCGGCAGTTGGAAGGTAATACTTTCGATATGGTTAACTGGTAAAACCTAATTAACATTAAGGCCAGTGTTTTCATGGTTCTCCGTTATCAAACCGGCCAGAGATAGTAATCTCACAACCGTCAATTTTAATTCATAAAAACCCAAATCGGCTATACCCGGCCGGGTAATAAAGACTATATCATACCCGGGCTTAATTTCTATCTGTCTCATTATCTCCCGTAATAAGCGCTTGGTACGATTCCTGACAACTGCTTTTCCTATACGTTTGCTGACCACAAAACCGTATCTGGAATATTCCATACTGTTTGCCAGCGCCTTCATTACTAAAAACTTACTCCCCCAGGGTTTACCCTTCCGGTGAATCAGCGTGTAATCTGAGGTACTGGTAATGTATTCCTTTTTTTTCATAAGCAGAAACAATACAATAAAGACCACATATTTACAAACGCTGCTTTGACGATATTGGAGGGAGATATATGAATGCTGCCGCTAAAGCAGTCTTTAAACAACGGTTAAACGTTTGCGCCCCTTAAGACGTCTCGCTTTTAATACTGCCCGCCCACCGCGAGTGCTCATACGGGCCAAAAAGCCGTGCTCTCTTTTTCTGGGGATTTTCTTAGGTTGATAGGTTCTCTTTGGCACTGTTAACTCCTTAATAAATGTACATCTATCTCATTAACAATAACACCTCCGACGGAGGCCGGTATTGTAAAAGGGATAGAATTTTATTTTATACTTTTATAAATAACCCGCCGTTTATCGACAGGGTTACTCTTTTTCAGAACTCTCGGGTTTTTCCTGTTCTGCTTCAGCAGTCTCTTTCTGTTCGGAAATTTCCTGCTCAGCTTCGACAGGTTCTTCCTGTGCAGGAGTCTCCTGTTTAATCTCAGCTTTTATTTCTTCTTTAACTTCCGGCTTAGCCTGTTCAGCTTTGGGAGAAGCTATCCTTATGGAAGCCACATCACCCATTTTGTTAATGTGCTCAGCAGCGAACGGCAATAACGCTATGTGCCGTGCCCTCTTTATGGCTACTGCCAGAGCACGTTGATGCTTGGCACAGGTACCTGTTCTGCGACGCGGCTCTATTTTCCCGCGGTCCGAAATATAATTACTAAGCATGGTGTTGTCTTTATAATCGATTTCTTTTATTCTTCCGGTGCAGAAAGCGCATACCTTACGCCGAGCAGCAAACTTCCCGCCGCTTCTCCATGAACCTGTTCTTTTAGTGTTGGAAACAATTCGTTTAGCCACTAGTTATCTATCCCCTACCATATAATATTTTTTAAATTATGCCTCTAAAACGGTATATCGTCAGGCTCGATTTCAACAGTGTCGGGTTCTTCAGCCTTTTCATCACCAATCGCTGCGGATGACTGCCTGTCCAGGAATGTAACCCTGTTGGCAATCACTTCTGTCCTGAAACGCTTCTGACCGTCCTGTCCTTCCCAACTCAGGTTATGCAGTCTTCCTTCGACATAAACCAGCCTTCCTTTGGCAAGAAACTGGTTGCACTGTTCAGCCAGTTTATTCCAGGTAACCACAGTAAACCAATCAGTTTCCTGCTTACGTTCCCCTTCCGGAGTGGTATAAACCCGGTTGGTAGCAACTCGAAAAGACGTTACAGGATTACCGTTAGGAGTAAAACGCATTTCCGGATCGCTGCCGACATTACCGATAATCATTACCTTGTTTAAATTCGCCATCCTACCCGCTCTCCTTTTTATCGTCTATCGCATATATACGTAATCAGTCATCTAATTTTATCAGCATATGTCGCAGAACATCTTCGGATATGCGAAGCTTAGCTTCCAGGCCACCGGTTTGCGAAGGACTCATTTTACAACGCGTTAAAACATAATATCCTTCCGTTAAATTTTTTATCGGATACGCCAGCTTTCTTCTACCCCACTGCTCAACCCCTGATATCTCTCCGCCAAAATCCACTATATTCTGATTTAAAGCATCAACTTTTGTTTCTATTTTGTCTTCTGCGGAACCGGTATTGAGCACCATCACCAATTCATAATTGCGCTTCTGCCCTGCATCACCGGCTACACTTACTGTTTCTTTTCTTCTTCTTTTTGATATCGTCGCTCTAGGCACTAATTTAACCCCTCGAAAATTTTATTGTTAATTATAGCACATATAAAGATTTGTAAACAACGCTCAAAATTTTATGCCTGTTTTTTCCATGCTTTTTTAAATAATAATTTGTTAATCGAACGCCCGTTAATCTACCGCTGATTTGACACAATTTTACATCCTTGATAGACTTTATTGGTATCTGAGTTTCTTCCCATTACGGCCCCGTGGTGTAGCGGTCTAACATGCCACCCTGTCACGGTGGAGATCGGGGGTTCAAATCCCCCCGGGGTCGCCATATCAGTATTTACCCGTTGTGTTTTCTGTCCGATAATTTTCAACCTGCTGCTTTTTGTCCGTTTCTAAAAG
>JAAYAZ010000118.1 GCA_012719115.1 Dehalococcoidales bacterium | reverse complement strand
TGTTTTGTTCCCCGACTGGGCTGAACAGATGGTGAAAGCTTTTGATAATGATTCCATTATTGGAGTTACCGGCGCTATTTTACCACTTTGGGAAAACGACTCGCTAAAATGGCTACCTGAGCCTATGTATTGGTTAATTAGTTGTACAGCGTGGACTAATTGGGATAGTATTAGGCTGGTTAGGGGAGTAATTGGTGCAAATATGGCATTTCAGGCTACTGCTTTTAATGATAAATGTTTCTTTTCAGCTGATGCTGGTTACATAGACTCACATAAATATACCCCTGTATCTGACGATTTAGAGTTTTCACTAAGAATAAAGAAAAAAACAGGGTTGTCTATATTATTTACTCCTAATGCCCGTGTTTGGCACCGTGTTTATAATAGACGCCTAAGTTTTAGATATGTATCGGCGAAATCTCAAGAAGTAGGAAGATGCAGACGTATACTTAAAAGAACATATTCCAGTGAATTTGGCTCTTACGGTCAGGAACAACATGTATTAAGAAGTATAATAAACTGTTTACTAGAAAACCCAATAGAAGTATTTAAACGTCCCAAAATAGCTTGGAATAAGTTTGTGCTCGTTTTTATTATTCTATCTTCTGTCTTGGTAGGATATATAATGCCTAAACCAATGTACTCTCCGTTTAAAAATGAACAAAAGGCTAATTAAATCATTTAAACTATATTTATAGAAGGCTTAATAAGGAGATTAAAATGTCAAAATATTTCGTTACAGGTGGTTCAGGGTTTATCGGAAGCCATATTGTTGAAAAATTGTTAAAAGACGGGCATTCGGTTACGGCTTATGACAATTTAGCTACCGGCAACCGAAAATTAATCGAACATCACATCGGAAAACCTAATTTCAAATTTATCGAAGCGGATATACTGGATGTCGAAGCACTTAGCAAGGCTATGCCCGGACATGATATCGTCTGGCATCTTGCTGGCAATACAGATATTGTTAAAGGCAACAATAACACTGATTTCGACCTTAAAAACTGCACCATCGGCACCTATAACGTGCTGGAGTGTATGCGGAAAGCAGGAATAAAAAATCTGATGTTTGCCTCCAGCGCCACCGTTTACGGCGATATGCCTCCCAAACCACTGGCTGAAACCGACGGTCCCCTTCTGACTATATCGCTCTACGGCGCCGGTAAGTTAGCCGGTGAAGGATTAATTTCGGCATACTGCCACCTGTTCGATATGCGCGCCTGCATCTATCGCTTCGGCAACGTTGTCGGCGGTAATATGGGGCATGGTGTTATACTAGCCTTCATTAATAAGCTCAAATCAAATCCTAAAGAGTTGAAAATACTGGGTGACGGTAAACAGGAAAAGAATTTCTTTATGGTAGAAGACTGTATCGAAGGAATGCTGACAGTCTATGATAAGATGGAGAAGGACTGCGATGTATTCAATCTGGGCACAGATACTTACAGCACTGTAACAGGAGTAGCTGATATTGTTTGCGATGAAATGGGACTTACCGATGTAAAATATAACTACAGCGGCGGTAGCCGCGGGTGGAAAGGCGACGCCCCCTATGTCCATTTCAATATCGATAAGGTGAAACAGCTCGGCTGGGCGCCGAAACATACCTCCGATGAAGCGGTGCGCATTGCCGCTAAAAGGCTTATCGGCAAGGAGTAAATCTTGGAAAAAGTTTGTGTAATCGGTCTATGGCATCTCGGCTGCGTATATTCTGCCTGTTTAGCCGACTTCGGTTATCAGGTTATCGGAGCTGATACCGATATTAAAAGAGTGTCTAATCTGAACAAAGGCATTCCGCCCCTGTTCGAGCCGGGCTTGGAAGAGTTGATTGCCGCCAATATCAAAGCCGAAAGGCTTAGCTATACAACGGATATAGAGAATGCCGTTTGCGATTGCCCATATGTAATGATTGCCTTTGATACTCCCGTCGATGATAATGACGAAGTTGACCTCTCACCCGTTACGGATGCCTGCAAAAATATTGCTCCTTATTTGAAAACCGGAAGCGTATTGTTTATCTGCAGCCAGGTACCTGTAGGCACCTGCGA
>JAAYAZ010000117.1 GCA_012719115.1 Dehalococcoidales bacterium | reverse complement strand
TGTCATCCTCTTTGTATCCGACCACCAGCGCTTCGAACTCGCTTTTTAAAAGCTTAGCAATCTGCGGGTTGGCTTCGTAAAGGGCCTCCTCGCTACTGGCGTCTTTACCTCTCGCAAGCGGTTTTCTGCCCGGGTCTATTCCCTCGGTGCTGGCATTGAATACGATGCCGTAGATTTGCCGGGTGGAGTTTTGAGTCTTTACCAGCGCACCCAGAGCGGGGAAGCGGTCGAGTTCATAACACTGAGCGGTAAAACAGGATGTGGCAGATTCAATTACCTCTCCGATTCTTTCTATCTCCTCTGTATTCACGGCACATTCCTTTAATCTTATTTCATCGGAAGCCTGATGGTTATCCACTTGCTTTCTAACAAAAACCACAATATTTCTACAACAATTGCGATGGGAAACCAGATAGGCATATGCTATTCTCCTTTATCCGATGAATAGACTTGATTTCATACATTATATTACTAATAAGGCGGGTAATGCCAAGTTTGGGATGGATACGGCTTTCAATGCAGGGAATAAATTACCAGTATATGGTGTAATCCGATACAATGCCTGACGGAAGATAATAATAATCCCCGAGTTGTCTTTCCATCTCATCCAGCGTTTGCTCCATTTGAATCAGCTCGGCTTGCCATGCTTTCATATACTCATATTCTTCCGAGCCGATAATGAATGTTTTTCCATCCGCGGCATTGTTATATTGACGCACTTCGTCATTATAATCCGCAAGCAGTGTTCTATATGATTCCCATTTTTCGATATAGTCCTCAAAATAAGAGTATTCCAATGATTCGGCTTCATCTATATCGATATGTCCGTAGGTTTTACCGATGACCAGATAAGCTACCGTGTCCCATTTGTTCGGGTCGGGGTAGGGTTCGAATTCGTCTTCGTATATATATTCCTCACCGTTCCAGGTTTTTATAAGTTCGCCGGTGCAATCGATAAAAACCAGCCCCATATCGCTGGTTTCAAATACATTTACGGCATGCCCGATGCTTCCGTCAGCATAATCTATGCTGACCCACCCGGCTTTTATGCCAACCGATTCGGCGTTGTTGTGCAGCCTTTCGGCAAAATCACTGCATACGAATGCTTCGGGGCCGCCCTTTATGTAAGGCATCGTATTGGTATCATCGGAATATATAAAGGCTACAAGTTCATCGTATGAAGGATTGTCGGCTTGCTCGCTGTTAATAAGACGGATAGGCTCGTCATCGCCGCCGACAATCACAGCGCCGCTGTCCGAGTAGATATAACCCTCTCTGGGTATAAATAAGTATCCGCAGGAGGTTGCAACCAGTGTAAACGCAATCAATATTGCCAAAAGTAATTTTTTCATAGCATACATATATTCTAACGTTTTTTCTAGTTTGAAGATAGGTATAATTATTTATGGGCGAGGAAAGCTGGCAATGAATATTCCGGATATAAGTCGTAATCACTCTAGCCGGTTTTCTTTATTCTCCAGCCTATAAGCAGTAAGCTACCGGCGACAAGCTGCGGCATTCCTGTCAGCATCCACAGGGCAATCTGTCCGTTACTCAGATAATAAAAAGAGTGCATCACAAATGCCAAAGAAACGGCAATCAGCAATATTCCGGCATAGTTTGCATTCCAATACGAGATAACGTATGCGGCAAGTGCAATCACCCCCAGTACAATCAGAAGTATTCCTGCCATATCGCCGGTCGAAATATCCTTCAGCGCCCCCTCGCTTACAAGCATCACAATCATAAAGGCGGCGGCGATAAACGCAATGAATCTGCCGATATGTATCAGCGAACCTCCCATTTTTTTCCTGCCATCGGCGTCTTTATTTTCTAAATCCATCTGGTCCTTTTACTGGAGCTTTTAGCCGATTTATTTACCTGTATATTCTTGCCGGAAAGTGATGCTTCTACCAGGGCTTGCAGACTTTCGCGGTCGGCGGCAGTAACCACCGCTTGCTCGTGGGCTTCCGATAGGGCTACCGGGTAGCCCTGACCCTTGTGGCACTGGTCGAGTATTAAAGTGTGAGTAATATCTAGCAGGGTGTCGTTTCGGGCAATCCATTCGGGTATTTCTATGCGGGCGATTTCGTCTTCTATGTTTACATAATAAAAATAAATACGGTGTAGTCCGTAGCGTTCCTGTATCGAAGAGCGGCTGATAAATACAGCCGACCTCTCTCCGTTCTCCAACAGCGTTGAAAACAGGTCTTTGTCCTGAATCCCGTCCACTACGTTGCAGGGATAGTCGCCGTTCGGGTGCTCACGGCGGCACTTGTCGCAGTTTACCGGCTCATTCGGACAGATGGCAATGCGAATAGCTCCCACGACATCAGAAGAGCGCGGATAACTGATATAGCTTGCCAGCGCTATCATTTTCTTATCGCTGATTTCTTTAATGTCATCGAGGCATTTCAAGAAGCCCTTCTCCAAAAATTCACTCACTATAAATTCCGGAATGTCTTTACTCATCAGATTCCAGCGAATAAGCGTTCCGTCTGCAAGCAGCAGAGTAGGGATTTCTTCTTTTAGCGAGGCTGCCATCTGCGTCAGGCATTTAAACTCTTCTATATCGCGCTTGATACCAAGCAGGCTGCCTTCGATAGCAACCTCGCGGTTACTGCCGTCCGGGGATGCCATCACCAGGTCTGTTTTATCGAAATAGAGTTGGGGTCTGCTTTCAAGCAGGGCATCGGGGCTATCTCCGTATTTTAAGTAAACACTACCGATGTTAATAAGAAAGTAGCGTGTGGAGTGATGGCGGTCGACATCGATTTGCGAGCCGTCAGTGGCAAGGATAGTAAAGTTTGCCGGAGGCTTTCCGGGAGAATATTTATTGGATAGATTTTCTACCGGTTCGGCAGGCATCCAGCTGATTTTTCCGGAGGTGATTTTGTTTTTCAAATCTTCCAGATTTAAAGAGTTATCGCAAAGCACCGACATCGCTTTAGCCAGATGCTTTTGCCGCTCGGCATCGCCGGCATCGATGTGTTCGGTCATCTTCTCGACCTGTGGGGCAATTTTGTCTAAATCCAGCGACATCTGCGCTCCCCTTAATCTTTTACATTAGTATAGTTTATCACGATTGATGACTCAAGCTCGGTAAAAGGATAAGGAATTTTCTAATGGTCTTTGCAAGATTTCCCTCTTTGGAAAAGAGGGATTGAGGGAGATTTGCTGCATATTGCGCTATCTGTCCGGATAACTTGCCAGAATCCCTTTTAATCTCCGTTTACTAAAGGGAGAGAACTGTAAAGTGGTATGATAAATAGAATTTTTTGATATCCAAAGGTTTTATTATATTGTTCAAAAAAGTATAATGCATACGGAGTATGAAATGAGGGAACATCCAGAACAACTATTTTGTCTAAATGACTTTTCTAGGATATTTATTGAACTCTCGCTGAAAATATCGCAAGAAATATTTTCGTTGGATTTTGACAGCTTATTAAATACCAATCCGGAGGATTTAGCAGATTATTTTGAACAAAAATATAGACTGGAGTCTGTAAAAATCAATGAGTCAGATATAAAAGTATATCAAGAATCGACACGAATAGATATGACGGGAGAGGCTGATAGATGTGTAATCGATA
>JAAYAZ010000116.1 GCA_012719115.1 Dehalococcoidales bacterium | reverse complement strand
GAAAGCCGGGGGGTATGCCATACAGGGGCTGGGGGCATTATTTGTGGAAAAAATCGAGGGCGATTACTACAATGTGGTAGGGCTTCCGATGTATGAGCTGATGAAAACCCTGAAGGAATTCGGTATTTGCGTTTTGTAAAGAACTCTTTTAATATGTAGCGTTTTGGGGCGATATTACCCCACCCCGGATGCTTCATTCGTCCCTCACGAATTCAGCATGACAGGACACCCCCTCATCCAATCCCCCGAACAAAAGAGGCGGCGCTTTCACCGGCTACGTATCCGGTGGAGAAGGCGGCTTGCAGATTATACCCGCCCGTCTCGGCATCGATATCCATCACCTCTCCGCAGAAGTACAATCCTTTAACCAGTTTCGAACCCATTGTTCTGGGGTCTATTTCTTTTAAAGATACTCCGCCGGCGGTTACCATTGCGGATGAAAGCGGCAGAGTCGATTTTATATTGAAGCGCAGCGATTTTAATAACATCAGCAGTCGTTCCCTTTCGGCAGCATTGATCTGGTTACCGAATTTATGCGCTTCGATATGCGACATCTGAACAAACGGCTCGATGAGCTTTTGCGGCAGCAATTCTTTAAGTATATTGTGAAAGCTCCTTTTGCTGTAGGTGTCGAAATCCCGCTGCAATCTTTCACCCAGTTCCTTGAAACTTAAAGCCGGTTTCAAATCTATCGCAACGCTGACGGGGCCCTTTTCCAGCGCTTCGGCAACAGATAAACTCATCAGAAGCGTAATCGGTCCCCCAACGCCGAAATGGGTCATCATCATATCTCCCATACGGCTTTCGATAATCGGCGGTTTGGGTTTCTTACCCGGGATTCCGCGTCCGCAGTCTTTTGTGGGTGCAGCCGATACGTCTATTTCTTCCGAAGCGCATTGATAAGCTGTCAGACGCACGTTTTTCAGCGTTACGCCCTGCATACTCTTTGCCAGCTCAATCTCTTCCACAACTAAAGGCACCAGCGACGGGCGCAACGTTACAATGGTGTGATTCAAAGCTGATGCCATTCGGCAGCCGTCCCCGGTCGAACCGGTTGCCGGATAGGATGCCCCTCCGGTAGCAATAATGACCGCCATTGCCGGATACGTTTGTGTTTCTGTTTTTACTCCCGTTATCTGCCCGTCCATAGTAATAATATCGGTTACCTTTACCCCTGTTTGAAAACTGATATTATTATCCGCAGTGTATTTTTTTAATGCACGTACAACGTCCTCTGCGTTATCGGATACAGGGAAAATCCTGCCACCGCGTTCCGTCTTGGTTTCCACGCCGTAACGTTTTAAGAGAGCCAGCAGGTCCTCCCTGAAAAATCTGCTGAATGCGCTGTAGAGAAATCTGCCGTTAGCCCCGAACATCGGGATAAACTCCTCAAGCTCTTTGGAATTGGATACGTTGCAGCGTGTTTTTCCGCTGATGAGGATTTTACTGCCGGGGGAAGCGTTCTTTTCCAGCAGAAGAACTTCAGCCCCCGCTTCCGCCGCCCTGCCGGCTGCCAGCATACCGCCCGCTCCGGCGCCGATAACAATTATCCGGTTACTTTTCATAGGTATATTGGTTTACAGATTTTTTATGTTTATCACAATAATCACTCCTTGAATGCTTGCTTTACCAGCTTTTTACGGGTAACTTTGTAATTGTTGCGGACTTAGTGTACAATTAAGAAAGTTTAAGTTGAAGTTATTACAGGAATTAAGAATCATTTTATTCTCATCCCCATTGGATGACTCAGACTCTGAACTAAAAATTTTAAGAGAGGAGGTCATTCAATGAGTTTTCAGGACAAATCAATCCAGTGCTCCGATTGCGGTGCTACATTCACTTTCAGCGCAGAAGACCAGGAATTTTTCCAGTCAAAGGGTTATACAAATGAGCCGAAGCGCTGTCCTTCATGCCGTTCGGCAAGAAAAGCAGAAAGAGGCGGAAACAGCGGCGGCTATTCTTCGTCACGCCAGATGTACCCGGTTACTTGCGGCAGTTGCGGCAAAGCTACCGAGGTTCCTTTTCAACCCCGCGGCGATAAACCGGTCTATTGCAGCGATTGCTACAGAAAAGTAAGCCGCTAAACTAATCGGTTTAAAAAGAACTTAAAGACGGGCTGTTTAACAGCCCGTCTTTTGTTTTACAGAAATCCCGGCACTATTTAAAACGGGAAAATGGTCCTGATTAAAATCATATAGCAGAGGGTACCGCCGGCCATACTCCAGAAGATATTTTTCCGCCACAGATGGAGAATTACGACAACCGCCACCGAAATCAATTCCGCCAGGCCGAAAGGGAACGCGGTCAGGTTGATTAACCTCAAGCAATAGACTACAAGTGTCGCCATTATAGCCCCGGGCAGAACTCTCCCTAAATAAGTTACGAACTCAGGTAACTCTTTTTTATTGCCAAAAACCAGAAACGGCAGCGCTCTGGTTACCCAGGTAGCCACTGCGGTTACCGCAAATATGGCGACAGCGTCCCATACGGAGATAGTCATGATGCGGATACCTCTTTTACCGTTTCGATGCGCCCTTTAAGCAATGCCAGTAACAGTACCGTAAAGCATAATGAAGGTAGTATAAAATTATCGGGTCCCATTATAAGAAGGAACAAAACGGCGGAAATTAGCCCGATTATAATCGGAGTAAATGCTTTAACCTGTTTGATGTGGTTTAACAGGAGAATAACAAACAAGGCCGTCATACAGAAATCTATTCCGGTTAAGTCAAAAGGAATCAATGTGCCGATGAGTACGCCCAATACAGAGCCGCTAATCCACCAGCAGTGGTTAAACAAAGATATATAAAAAGCTGCTTTATCACTGTCTACACCTTCGGGATATTTACATGTACTCAGCAAAACATAGGTTTCGTCAGTCAGAGACATCACCATATAGGGGTATTTCCAGCCCATCCGGCGGTAGCGGTCGATAAATCCCAGCCCGTAGAAAATATGCCTTGAATTAATCAGAAGGGTCATAACGGCTACTGTTAAAAGCGGAGCGCCGGTAACCAGCAGGGTTACCATAAAATATTGCCCCGAACCGGCATAAATAAACAGACTGCCGAATAAAGCCCATAGCGCATTGTAGCCTGCTTCCTGAAGCATTATGCCGAATCCGGAACCCAAAAACAGGTACCCGAATATAATCGGGATGGTTTTTTTAAAAGCAAATACGACTGTCTTACTTATTTTACTAAACCCTCAAACTTTTACATTCACATTCTTATTAAAGTCGAATGTGCGTACAAAGCCCTTATATGATAATAAGTAGTAATTATAACACCGAAAAGACAGTCAGATAAAACGGCAGGGGTATACAGCCTGAAATGCGAGTATTGCCAGCATAGGGGACAGCTCTTGACAAAATAAGAAAAAATAGTAAAATATGTTTTGTAAATCATACAAATAAAATATACAAGGAATACAAGTTATAAAAGATATCAATTCAGAGGCTCCCGAGGGTAAGAAATTCTACGGTTCGGTCACGGTCAGTGAAAGAGGACAGATAGTGATTCCGGCCGAGGCGCGCAAGGATTTTAATATAGATGGAGGCGATAAGATACTGGTCTTCGGTGATATGAAAATGGGTTTGTGGATAGCTACCATCGATATCCTGGAGCAGAATATGAAAGGCAGCGCTGAGTATTTCAGCAATATTGCAGCCGGCAGGAAGAAAGAAGCAGAATAATCGGTTTTCGGCAAATGCACCCGGAACGAGGTTTAAAAATGAATACAGCAATACATATCGAAAACGTCAGCAAGAAACTAGGCAGGCGGCAGGTTCTGAAAAACGTCACTTTCGATGTTAATAGCGGGGATATTTTCGGCTATCTCGGTCCCAACGGAGCCGGCAAGACCACCACCATCCGCATACTTTTGGGTCTTTTAGAAGCGGATTCGGGAGAACTCAACATCCTGGGGCAGAATATTCGCCTGGCTTCTACACGTATGAGAGTTGGCTTTGCGCTCGACCCTGACGGTCTTTATAATACCATGACTGCTACCGATAACCTGCAGTATTATGCCGAAATTTATGCTGTCCCCGATCCTGCGGCGCGTATCCGCAGAGTTCTTGAAATGGTGGGGCTTTCAGACCGCGCCGATGACCGCACCGGTACTTATTCCAAGGGTATGCGGCAGCGGCTTTCGCTGGCACGTGCCATGGTACACAATCCCGAGGTTCTCATCCTCGATGAACCCACTGCAGGAGTTGATCCTACCGGACAAATCGACATAAGAAAAATACTGTTGGATATCGCGCGGGTAGAAAAGAAAACGGTGCTTTTAAGCTCTCACAATCTGGATGAAGTGCAGCGTATTTGCAACCGCATAGCTCTTATAGACCGCGGAGAAATAAAGATGTACGGGGAACTGAAAGACCTGCGGCAGAAAATGGGCAGAAGCAGTATTGTGGTCGAAGTCAGCAGCGATATATCCCAATCTCTTATCGATAATCTGAAACAACAAACCGGATTGGGTTTCTTCGATTACAGCTCTAATAATCTCTTTTTCGAGAGCGGGGAGGGGGCTGCCGAAGTCTCCGACATCATCAGCTATTTGGCCGGGCAGGGGGTAAAAATAGAAAAAGTCGGCCGGCGTGAAGCCTCGCTGGAAGAACTTTATTCCACTATCCTGAAAGAGGCAGAAACGGTTAATGAGTAACATCGCGCTTGTTATGAAGTTTGCCATAAAGAATCAGCTACGGATGATATCCACTACCGTCATCACACTCACCATAACATTTATCTGTGTAGCCGGTGTTATTGCAATTGTAGCGGCGCTGCTTCTGAATCCGGAAATGGAGAAAACGGTACCCGATATGTCTGTTCTTGAAAATGCGATGGGAATTATCCTGTTCTGCGCCAGTTTTATCTCCATCGGTATCTATTCGAGCGTATTTTCCTATCAATCGCTGGTGAGGGAAAAAGCCGGGGGAAATATTCAGGCGCTGCTTGCAACTCCCATATCTACGAAAGGAATGTGGCTGGGGAAAAGCCTGGCGGTATTTTTACCCGGGCTGATATTCACCGTTATTATGAGCATAGTGGCATTTATTGTGCTGAATCTCATCTATTTTAGCGGGGATACGGGATTCATTTTCACTTCGTGGATGTTTATAAGCAATCTTTTAGCAGTACCGCTTCTATATTTTGCCGTAACCCTGTTTGTGCATATCATCGGGCTGGTTGGCAAGCCGGTCACGGCTAATGTAATCGGGCAAATATTCCTGCCGGTGATGGCTAATGTAATGATTCAGCTTGCTGTCCGCTCTTCGCTGGGTGCAGGTTCGTGGTTGTTCGCAGTTATTTTACTGGGAACTGCAACTGTTATCGTCATCGGGATGTTTCCGGCATATCGTAATATGACTACCGAAAGAATAATACTTTCGCTATAGGGGTAGAAATTGAAGCATCTGATTCTG
>JAAYAZ010000115.1 GCA_012719115.1 Dehalococcoidales bacterium | reverse complement strand
TGTCATTCTGGAAGTCACAAGGGGTGACTGAAGAATCCGGGGGGAGGGGAGAGACAAGACAAAGGTATCTGCGGCAACAGGCGGAAATGCCTTAACACCCCACCCCAGATATTGAGTTTCGATAAGCAGGAACGAAATCCCGATTTATCGGGACTTCATTCGTCCTTCACGAATTCAGCATGACAATAACCGAATCGTTCATCCTTGCTTGTCGAAGAAGTTAAACGGAATTTCGCCTCCGCCATGGTTCGACAGGCTCACCACGAACGGCTTGGGAGAGTCTCTCCTCGACATATCGAGACTCATCCACGAGCGGCTTGGTTCATCGTTTTCCGCTCGCCCTGAGATATGTCGAAGGGTTCATAGAGCGGAAACTACCAAATTTAATAATTATTAAGAATAATCCTTCCCAAAAGCCATTGCTTTTTGCCAATCCCAGCCATATAATGAATTTAACGACATAAAATTATATGAAAGGGGAATTATTAAATGGAAGACGCGTCCTTGGATAAAAAACTCAAAAGCCTGCGTGTCTGGAACATTGTTGTGGGCCTCATACTTGCGGCACAAGCTGCCGTCGTTGCCCTGCTTACCAACGATTTCCGACTACCGGTAACCTCCACCTTCTTAACCGGACCTCCCGGAAGCCCGCTCGAGCTTCAGACCTTGTTTAATATACCCACCGGCTGGGGCGTTTTTGCTTTTCTGGCAATTTCGGCGCTGGCGCTACTACTGATTGCTTCCCCATGGGTTTTTCCGTGGTACAAGCGCAATTTGCTTCTATCGCGCAACTACGGCCGCTGGATAGAGTACTTCTTCAGCTCATCGATTATGATTGTGCTGATTTCTCAAATCTGCGGCATTAGCGACATCGCCGCTCTGGGCGCCATTTTCGGCATCAACGCCAGTATGATTCTGTTCGGGGCTCTGCAGGAAAAATATGAAAAACCGGGAAAACCGAATCTGCTTTCCTTCTGGTTCGGTAGTTTTGCCGGCATTATCCCCTGGATAGCCATCCTGATTTACGTATTAGCTCCGGGGCAGGCTGCGGCTCCTCCCACCTTCGTTTATGCCATAGTCATATCGCTGTTTGTATTCTTTAACTGCTTTGCGGTTAATATGATTTTGCAGTACAAACAAATCGGACCCTGGAAGGATTATCTGTTCGGAGAAAAAGCCTATATTTTCCTGAGCTTAACGGCAAAAGCCCTGCTGGCTTGGCAGGTATTTGCCGCAGTTCTCTTTACTTAGAAATAATTATAAAGTTTGGGCTTAACAATAAGCCGTCTTCGTAATTGAAGACGGCTTATTGACATTTCTAACGTAAAACACAATCTAAACGTATTTTTGTCGCAGTTCGCTGCCCGACAGCGGGCTGTAAAATGCCGGTGGTATATCCAGCATGGTAAAAGCGCCGGCATGCCCTTTCTGCTTTAACCTGAAAGCTGCTCTGGCGCAGGCTACCAGTATACTGCCGGTAAACTCAGGATTGCTCTCCAACTGCAGGCGGTATTCGATTATCTGTCTATGATTTTCCTCAGTTTTGGCAGATGTCAGCACAAACCCTCCGTGCGGCAGTTCCGAATGGTTTTTCTTCATCTCCTCTTCCGAGATAAAGATTACTTCGGTATCATAATCGGCATAGTAGTTCGGCATTTCCACAATTTCTTTTCTGATTCTTTCGTGTTCCGAC
>JAAYAZ010000114.1 GCA_012719115.1 Dehalococcoidales bacterium | reverse complement strand
GGCTTTTCAGCGTCTCGATGGCACTCTGATAGTCTTTTTTATGCCATGTTTTCCAGCTGTCTACCTCGCCGCTTAAATGTTCCAGCATGTCACGCAGGTCTCCCACTTTTTCGGGCAAACTGGTATCCGTGACGGTCGCTTCGACCGCTTCTTTTATTTCCTCGCCCTGTTTAATAGTATGCGTTGCCTCTACCAAATCAGGTTCGGTGTATTGGTGTTCCTGTAATTCTTCTATTGGGTTGGTTAAATCTTCACTCATAGCTTTACTTTTCCGATATTATAATATGTGTAGAAATTAAACCATATATTAACGGGAAATTCCAGTACCGTAAGGGGGGGAAACAAAAAGTATTTTCTATTTGTCGAAACTCTCAGGAGGCATATATTCCTTAACGGCTGCCGTAACAATCTTGTCTATTTCGTTTTTTTCGGATAGTACCCAGCGGATATAAGCCATTAGGTATCCCCGTGCCGGGTCGTAAGCCGTCTCGCGTTTTTCCGGTCCGTAGTTAAATTCCTGCTTTATCATCAACAGCTGAGCCAAGACCACATTTACATCAAGACTGTCCAGCTGCATCGGGAAGGTTTTACTAGCCAGGCTGTCAATCAGTGCGGTACAATCTTCACCTTCATAGATGCTTTCAAATAATTTCGAAAGCGAATCGGTTTCATCGGGTTTGCTGATTTTTTTAATATGCAAGTCTATCAGCAAACGGACAAATGTCGGGCTAAACTCCTCTTGCTCGGGCTTTTTTAAGAAAACCGAAAAATCTTTTATTGTTAATTCATCTGTTCTGGTAACGGAGATTTCGCTGCCGTTTTTCGATGTATATATTACCTTTTTATCATCAGGCGGCAGTGCGGCCAGCAGTTCCCTTCTCTGTTCAATATCCATAGTGATAGTGTTTCATTTTAAGCTATATTTGTCAATCTTTCAGCTATAAAAAACACTTAAACGATTGATATCAATACTATCAAATAGTAAAATATTATTGCCGATAATGAAATACTTCTAAATACAACATTTTATAGGAGGATGTCATGACGGATAAAAGCGAGTGGAGCGAAGGGGAATTTGTGCTGCTTTTAAGCAGGTCTGACCTGCCGGATACCGGGTTCGGGGAAATTATACCGGAAAGAGATAAAGAGGCTATCGTTGTTGTGCGTTCGGGGGTTCACAATTTTCACACCGGCGGTGATACATCGATGCTGTCTGAAATGATGCTGTCACTTTTGGGGTCGAAGGATACGCTGGTTACCTGCCCGATATGCAAAGTATCTTTCTGATTACGCATCGGTGATTTAACGCTTATTCCTCAGTATTCTTTCGTTTGTAAAATGTAATACCCGTATATAGTATCATCGAAACCCCGAGTATAAGATTGATGAAAGCTATCGGATAAAATACGGTGCCGCGAACTATGAACAGGTGTGTGCTTTGAAGGGTATCACCGTACATCATAAGCACGACGAAATTAGCTATTAAAACCAGACCAATCAAAAGAAAGAAAAAATAACGCATATTACACCTGTCTGTTCAAGACGCGGTTATATCATACCGGCTTATTAAACTAAATACCTTTAATTCTAAACTTCAGCTTTTATTCAATATCCAGCTGTGATGTGCAATTAGGGCAGCGTGTGGCTTTGATCGCTATGCTGGAGAAACAAAACGGGCAATCTTTGGTTGTTGGGGCTGCCGGTGCTTCTTCCTCTTCTTTTTTCATACGTTTCCCCAAGTTGTTTACAACACGAATCATAAAGAATACCGCCAGGGCGATAATCAGGAAGTTGATAATAGTGTTTATGAAAGCCCCATATGCAATTACGGCGGCTCCGGCTGCTTTGGCATCGCTAAGTGAAGCATAATCGGCCCCTGACAGATTAATATAGAGGTCCGAAAAGTCTGCACCCCCCAGTAGAAGCCCGATGGGCGGCATTATGATGTCGTTTACCAATGAGGTTACTATGGCTCCGAAGGCAATACCGATAATAACGCCTACTGCCATATCCATTACATTGCCGCGCTGGATAAAATCCTTGAATTCCGAAAGCATTTTTTTCATTATTATTTTCCCTTTCAATATAGGTGATACCGGTCTGATTGTTGTATTTTTTATTATACAACAAATTTATATATTTAATAGCATTATCGGTTGAAAATTGAAACATATCATAATATTATAGAGCGGAGACGGCAATTGATACTTATATAGAAGGATTGAATGTTTGAGAAGGGAGTCGTTATGGCAGAGGAAAATCAGGAATACAAAACAGAAACGGTCGAGAGTTTTGCCGGGCTTTTTAAAACCTTCGGGCAGGCTGTCGGAGACATCTTCAATGACCCGGAACTTAAAAAGAAGGCAAAGGAGTTTGCCGACAGCGCTTCGGCTTCTGCAAATTCTCTGGTTGAACGGTTAAAAGAAGACGATGTCAAAGAGAAATTCAGAGATGTCGGCAGGGCGGCTGAAGATTTCGGTAAAAATATTTCCGATTGCTTGAATAAAGACAGAAAATAATTCCAAGCAACTCTTTTTGACTTAAACTAACATTTACACAGATGCTGCGTTATATATTATGACAGGTAATACCCGAATAGGAGGGATTTCTATGAAAAGACTGTTTACTACCTTAAATGCCGGTCCGGTAATCGTTGCCTTAATCGTTACCTCTGCTTTTATTGGCGGTTGCACTGTGGATAAAGAAGAAGGATTCGCCATTTACCTGACAAAATATGATATTCCCCCCTCCCAAATGGAGGCTTTAAGCCATATTGAAATCGCCGATAGCCCAGTTATTTCCGAAGATGATGTTGTTTATTACAACTGGCAAACACAGCGGCTGAAATTGACTCCTGCGGCTTTTGAGCGCATCTCTGAACTCGATGTCCCGGTTTCCGGCAGGTCTTTCGTGGTTTGCGTCGATAAAGGTCCTATATACTGGGGAGCTTTCTGGGTTGCCCATTCATCACAATCTTTTGAGGGGGTTACAATATGGAAGCCTCTGGGAGATGAAATCCCTGAAATAATAGCAATAGAACTGGGTTATCCCTCATCCTCTTTTTATCAGGGTGATGACCCCAGGGATAATGAAACCGTTTTGCAATCTCTGGAGCAAACCGGTAAATTGACTGCCGGTTTATCGATTAACGACATCGATAAGTTGTCTTCATCTATGAAAGGGTATGAGCTTTATTCCTGGCAGGAGAAAGGTGAATGGCATTTTACCCTGATAACCGGCACCAACCGTATTAAGTTTATCGAAGAAATAGTATCTGACGAGGATATCATTTCTGAGGTCGGATGGATAAAAATCCACACTGCCGGCGTTAGCGAAATCAAAGCTGTTTTGACAAAGCTGCAGCGGGGCGAAAATATATTCTGGGCTGCCGGCTTAATGGAAGCTGTGGGAACTTCTGACATGGTTATTGAACATCCTCCGAAGCCTATTATCGATGAAATAGAAGTGTTTGCCGACGGCCTGGGGCTGGTTTTAACAGCGCCGTAATTTTTCTGCCGAAAAGTGCCTTTTTATGCCTAAATCACCATTGATACTTTAGCGGTTCTGGAGTAAAATTGCATTATCGTAATCTCTAAGGAGTTTGCTATGTTTAAAAAGGTACTGGTTCCACTGGACGGCTCGGAGTTGTCGGAATCCGCGCTTATGCATGTTACCGATATTATTTCTGATTGCAATGCCGCTGATGTGGTATTAATGAGAATAAAAGAGCCGCTCGACCCGAATGTTATCGGAACGCTGGATGCTAAAGTTGCTGTTGAACTGGATGAAGCGTATCGTGATGAAGCGGCACGCTATTTAGATAAAGTAGTCGAAACTCTGAAAGAAAAGGGGATTGCCGCTAAAACAGAAGTGCTGTCCGGCAATCCGGCAGAAGAAATTATTAAATACTCCCAGAAGAACGATATAGACCTCATTATCATGTCCACGCGTGGCAGGTCGGGGCTTTCGCGTCTGGTTTTCGGCAGCGTGGCAGAGAAAGTAATCAGGAACTCTACGGTTCCGGTACTTATTAAACCGCCGCGGGAACACTCAGGTTAAATTAGCTTATAGCCTAATTTGCAATAAGCCTTCTCCCATTGCTCTTATTAATGTAACGAGAAGATTTAACGGGAGAAGGCTATATGTTATCCAAAATTTTCCCAAAGGGTATTGACAAGTTATAGGAATGGTGTATAATAATATCTAGATATATCTAGATATTATTAGTAATATCTAATAATTTATAAGGG
>JAAYAZ010000113.1 GCA_012719115.1 Dehalococcoidales bacterium | reverse complement strand
TTAATAAAACTTATTACAGAATGGGTAAAATCAGGGTTAACGACTTTTGTCCGCCCGGAATGCATTTAAAAGACTTACTATCTGCCAGTCTTATCGGTGCAGGTTATATACCGTTGCATGCGGCATCCATTGTTGCCGAAAATAGAGGAAATATGCTGGTAGGTGCAGCCGGAATCGGCAAAACTTCGATATTGGCTTATGCACTTCAGAACGGTTATCCATATCTTGCGGACGATATGACGGTAATAGATACAGAGTGTAATATTTTTCCTTGTTCGGGTATTTCTTCTATAGCATACGAATCGGGTTTGGAGAACATAATTAACGGAAAAGAGATAAAAGGCAATTCGTTAACGGATAAAATTACGTCTATAGTGCCACCTTTAAAATACATCAGTCAGAAGCCGTATCTTGATATAAATATGCTCTTTCCTCAATCTGAATTAGCCGATAGAACCAGGGCCGGTAAAGTGTTCATATTGGAAAAGGGGAATTCAGAGGTTGTAAAAATCTCCAAAGAGCAGGCATTCCATAAAATCATCACTATTAACAGAATGGAGTTCCCTTACAGTGGAAATCAACTGCTTTTATTGTATTCCCTTTTTAATAAGTGGTTGGATATGAATACCTTGAGGCAAAAAGAAGAAGCAGCAATAAAGAACCTTGTTGCCAGCGTTGATTGTTACCTTTGTATAGCACCGAATTCCAAAGAGCATTTCAGGTTAATACAAGATAATATATAGCTATTCTATTGCTCTTTCAGCAGGGTATTAAAATCATTTATTGCTTTCCCGCCCAGTTTTTCAGCCCATAATGCAGCGTTCTCGCCCATTGTATTTATTTTCGTCGGATTAGTTAATAATTCCGTCAGTGCCGAAGCAAAGTCCTTTTTATTCCCGACATCCTTGACAAGAATTCCGGTTTCCATGTTTTTTACTATTTCGCGATGAGCGGGTATATCAAAAGCGACAACCGGCTTTCCGAAAGCCTGAGCCTCAATAATGGTATGGCTGAGCCCTTCTTCACATAAGGCACAGGTGGCAAATACATCCGAAGCGGCATAATAATCTGCGATTTCTTTATGCGGTACATAGTCGATAAATATTACAGCTTCATCATTACGCGCTAATATCCTTTTTTGGTAGTATTTAAGAGTACATTTGCCAATGATAATCAACTTTGCATCGCAAACTTTTTTACGAACTTCAATGAAAGCATCCAGTAAAATTTCAATACCTTTATGTTCTTCTAACCTGTCCACATATAAAATTACCGGGTCGTTATCCAGTTTATATTTTTTGCGCACACCTTCTCCGGTAGCATTCCTGTCCATAAAAAGGTAGGTCGGATTCGGTATTACCTTGCTTTCAATCGATAAAATATTATTCACATAATCTTTTAAAAATTGGCTTTCTACTATCACATTATCAGCATTTTTAACAGATGTTTTATAGTGATATTTAACCAATAGGGTTACATATAATTTTTCAAACCAAAATTCGCACATTTCCGCTAATTGAAATCCCTGAAAAAAACATA
>JAAYAZ010000112.1 GCA_012719115.1 Dehalococcoidales bacterium | reverse complement strand
TGTTTCTTAAGTCTTCTTCTGCTTGCCAAAGCGCATAGAGGCTTTCCTGTGTCAGCATATCGCCGTTTTCGGATTCAAAAATGAATATGAGCGAATATATATCGCTGGGGAAGGTTTCCTTCACTTCTTCATACCAGATAACGGTATTATTGTCGGTCGGGTTATCGCTGGCTGTTTCCGTAGGCTGCATCAGAAATAGAGGAAACAGGAATAGCGCAGTAATGACTAAAATAGATATCAAAAAACCCTGCGGATGGGTTTTAAGGAAATCTCCCAGCCAGTGATAAACAGTTCTGCCGTAACTTGCGTATCTAGTCATAATAAATAGTTATAATTGTTCGTTATAAGGAAATTATTTGCTGTTTTCAAACCGGTGAAAACCTCGATAAATTATATATGATACTTACCCTGCAGTAAAACCGCTCGTAATAATATACATAATTGTGTCTGATATGTACTTGCCTCGATTGGATTTCATGTTTTGGGGGCGGTTTATGCTATAATACAGTACTAAAATGAGCACAAATAATAAATTACTTTCAGGAAATGAAGCTATTGCACTGGGCGCTTATCATGCCGGGATAAAGGTTGCGGCTGCCTATCCGGGTACTCCCAGTACCGAGATACTGGAGAATCTGGCTGAGTACAAGGACATATATGCCGAATGGTCCACCAACGAAAAGGTCGCTATGGAAGTGGGCGTAGGCGCTTCGTACGGCGGTGTGCGCACTCTGGTATCGATGAAGCATGTCGGTTTAAATGTTGCTGCCGACCCCTTTATGGCGGTTGCCATAACCGGTATCAACGGTGGTCTTGTTATCATATCAGCCGATGACCCGGGAGCAATGAGCTCTCAGAATGGACAGGATAACCGCCATTTTGCCAAACTGGCAAAAATACCTATGCTGGAACCTTCGGACAGTCAGGAAGCCTACGATATGGTGATGGCTGCCTTCGATATCAGCGAGCAGTTCGATACGCCGGTGCTGTTACGTACAACTACCCGTGTTTCACATTCGAAAACAATTGTGGAAACCGGCAATAACAGCCGCAAGCAAGTTGAGGGTAAAGTCTTCAAATACAATTTCCGCAAATATGTTATGCTGCCTGCCAATGCGCGAGCCAGACGTCCCCTTGTGGAAGAAAGAGTTAACAAACTGGCAGGTTTTAGCGAAACATCTGCATTTAATTTTGTAACCAAAGGCAGTCCCGAACTCGGTATTATTACCTCCGGTATGGCATATCAGTATGTAAAAGAAGTATTTCCGGAAGCCTCTATTCTTAAACTGGGTTTTTCCTACCCGATGCCGCAAGAGTTAATCAAAGAATTTTCATCAAGAGTTAAAAAACTGGTTGTTATCGAAGAACTCGACCCGTTCATAGAAGAATATGTTAAATCTCTGGGTATTGAAGTAACAGGGAAGGAGTTTGTTCCGATAATAGGGGAACTGACACCCGATGTAATCGAAAAAGCGGGATGTGCTATGGGTATATTATCCGAATATCCCGGTACTGATGCAGCCTATAAAAAACCGGCATTGCCCGGTAGATTTCCGCTGTTATGTTCGGGATGTCCTCACAGCGGCTTATACTTTACACTAAGCAATATCGGGCAGCGCAGCACGATTCCCGGCAGGAAACAGCGTGAACCGAAGCTGATTATTACGGGCGATATCGGATGCTATACGCTTGGAGCTTTATCACCTCTTAATGCCATGGATACCTGCGGTTGTATGGGTGCAAGTATCGGAAATGCTATCGGTATGCAGAAAGCCGGCGTTGGTGAAAAAGTGGTAGCGATTATCGGTGATTCCACTTTTCTCCATTCGGGAATTACCGGCTTAATAGATGCTGTTTATAATAAAGCCAAGTTTACGCTTGTTATTCTTGATAACCGTACGACAGCTATGACCGGCCATCAGGAACACCCCGGTACGGGTAAAACGGCACAGGGAGAAGATACCTATGCCATCAATCTTGAGGAAATGGTTAAGGCATGCGGAGTAACCGATTTACAGGTAGTTAACGCTTGGGATTTAAAGGCCATAAAAAAAGCTTTGAAAGAGTCGCTTGAAAGTGACGAGTTATCGGTAATTATATCCAGAGGTCCTTGCGCTGTATCAGTAAGGCGTGGGATTAATCCCAGTAAAGTTGACATAAATAAATGTACGACCTGCGGTTTGTGCCTGTCTATAGGTTGTTCGGCTATTGCAAAGGATGGAGATAAAGTTGTTATCGACGGTTCTCTGTGTGCCGGTGATAATTGCCGCCTTTGTGAGCAGGTTTGTCCTGTTAACGCCATTTATCCGGATAAACCCGGTTTAATCGGAGCAAACAATGAATAATTACAGCATTATCATTGCCGGGGTCGGGGGACAGGGTGTAATACTTGCCGGAAATATTATCGGGGATGCGGCTATCGCATCTGGATATGATGTAAAAAAGACGGATACAATCGGAATGGCACAGCGTGGCGGCAGTGTTATCAGCCATTTACGTATTGCGCCAAAAATATACGCTCCATTAATCGGAGAAAATCAGGCAGATATTGTGCTATCTTTTGAAAAAATGGAAGCCGCCAGGTGTTTTAATTTTTTGAAGCCGGGCGGAATTGTAATATTGAATAACCGTGAAATGCCCCCGCTTTCCGTTGGTTGCGGAATTGAAGAATATCCGTCCGATAATGAAATATTATCTGTTCTTACACAGAAAACAGATAAGGTATATTTAGTAGAAGGAAGCAAAAAATCGGCAGCCATCGGCAACATAAAGGTATTAAATATTTTTATGCTGGGTTGTTTGTCACAATTTATGGATATCGAAGATAAAATATGGCGCGAGAGCATTATTAAAAGCCTGCCGGCAAAAATTGTCGCTATAAATATCTCCGCTTTCGAAGCCGGTATACAAGCAGTTAAACCGCAGTAATTAAAAGGAGTTTTCATGCCGACAAGCAAAGAAAACAAAGAACAACAAATCTCTCTACTGACGGATAAAATCAAGACCGAGCCGATAACCTCTTTTTTGCAATCTGAAATACTGGAAATATCGGAAGGTTATTCGCGTGTGTCTCTTGTGATGCGTCCCGAATTTCAAAACTTTCACGGCATTGTTTTTGGCGGTATCATAATGTCACTTGCAGACCAGGCATTCGGTTCCGCTTCCAACTCGATGGCTTATCCCAGTGTTGCCTCTAATTTAAACGTTTACTTTATCGCAAGCGCCAAGGTCGGCGATACGCTTACGGCTGAGGGCAGGGTAATAAAGAGCGGCAGGAAAGCCGGTTTTACCGAGGTAACTGTTGTTAATCAGGATAACAAGCTGGTTGCCAGAGCTACCGGTGTCACCATTCCCACCAAGCAGGGCGAGTAAGGCTAAGCCTCTATTTCTTGTTTGGAATGAGGATTTATGGAATCTATTAAACTCCTCCCCAGATGCTTCATTCGTCCTTTACGAATTCAGCATGACAAATAATAAAACGTAGGGGCGACCAATGGTCGTCCGCATTTATGTTTCCGCATCTGGCGGACGGGCAATTCCCGTCCCTACGAGGGTAACGAATAAATTGTCATACTGGAAGTAACAGGGGATAGCCGAAGGATGACATATTGAATACGTCTCATATGGAAATCCCGACGCATCAGAAATCAGGACGAGTGGATTTAGAAAAGATTTGCTATATTGACTAATCACAGGCTATTTTGTTAAATACTATTTGTAGGTTATAATTCACGTAGTTTTAAATGATGGTATGGGTTTTATCATGCTGAATTTAACCGATGAGAAAATAATCGAATATTTTAAGAAAAGCTACACAGCCGCAGACGGCTTATGGTTTATGAAAACAGAAGAAAAATATGATTTCGATACGGCGCTGGAGCTGGATGCCAAAGTATGGGAAGTAATGCCCAAAATTCAGGCACGAATGCTAAATCCTCTGGCTGATTCAGGTAACAAACTGAAAGATTTGATGGAATGCCTGGAAACCAAGTTTTCGCTGGAAGATTTCACATTTACGATAGAAGACAATACGGATTCCGGTAATTTTTCCATAATCATCAGCAGTTGTCCCTGGCATAATTTAATGGTTAAATCAAAAAGGGAAAACCTGTCTGCAAAAATCGGCTCCCGCATCTGTGAAAGGGAATATCAGGTCTGGGCAAATGAATTCGGTAGTGATATCAATTTCAAAATCGAAGAAAAGATTTGTGCCGGAGCCGGAAATTGTATATTACGGTTTAGCCTCTAGCCTGTTGTTGTAGTTATTACTATTACATTGCCGTAAGAAGAATTGTATATTTATTGTATAATAGTTTATAGACAATATCCTTTTCAGGTGGTATTATACTGAAAACGTTTTCTTGAACGTAAAATAAAAAAAGGAGGCAGGGCGCAATGGAAATTAAAAACTATTTCCGCACAGAAATCTTCTACAACATCATCTACATGTCTTTCCCGGAAGGTGGCTACAAATGATTCATGACAGTAATGAAAAGAACACCATTACACGCAAGGACTTTTTAAAAGGAACCGGAGCATTGCTCGTTGGAGCTGCCGGTTTTTCTGCTTTTGGAGGTGCGATGTCCCTCTTCGGAAGCAGTTGCAGCAATACAGGGGACACAATCAAGCTGACATACAGCAGTTTCTTCCCCCCGACACATCTCAATTCTATACTGGCTGAAGCATGGATAAAAGAAATAGAAACAAGAACGGACGGTCAGGTAAAAATTGATTATTTTCCGGCAGGAAACCTGACTCCTGCAAACCAGATATATGACGGCGTAGTAAACGGACTTTCCGATATCGGAATGTCATGTTTTGCTTACACTGTAGGGCGTTTTCCCGTAAATGAACTGGTTGATTTACCCCACAAATACCCCAACGGATGGGTGGCAACAAAGGTTGCCAATGATTATTACAATGAATTTAAACCCGCAGAAATGGATGAAACGCATCCGCTATATTTTCACGCTCACGGCCCCGGTGTAATCATCACCAAAGATAAAGCTGTGAGCAAACTGCAAGACTTTAACGGTTTGGTAATCAGGGCTACCGGCGTAGGTGCGAAGATTGTACAGGCTCTTGGTGCTCAGGCATACGGTGCCTCACAGGGTGAAACATACGAACTATTGTCGAAGGGAGTTGTCAACGGAAGTTTTACTCCCAGAGAAACCCTGAAAGGCTGGAATCATGCCGAGGTTACCAAATATGTAACCAACTGTTATCAACTGGGTTACACTACAGATATGTATGTTGTAATCAATAAAAACAAATGGAACAGCATGCCAAATGAAATACAGCAGATAATTACCGAGGTCAGCGATGAATGGATAGAGAAGCATGGCAAAGTCTGGGATTATTATGATAAAGTAGCCATTGATTACTTTCTTGAACTCGGCAGTGGCAGGGAAGTCATAGAAGTCGATAATGACGAAATGGCTACGTGGCTGGAGGCTGTTTCCCCGCTTGTTGACAGTCATGTCGAAACACTTAACACAAGCGGTTTATCAGGAAATGAATATGAGCAGTATTTGCACGACAGAGTAGAATACTGGAGCGATAAATCACCTTCGATGGAAGAAAGTGTCGCCTGGGT
>JAAYAZ010000111.1 GCA_012719115.1 Dehalococcoidales bacterium | reverse complement strand
TTACACCACAATTTCATCCGATATGCTATAATTCTGCCATAAATATCGAAGAGGGGGAAAGATGGTAATGGAAAACCCTTTATCTGTCAGAAAACCCGACGACGCTTTTGCCATTCAGACATTCGACTTAACACGAATATTCGGGAAGCTGGTAGCTGTAGACGGCATCAACCTCGATATCAAAAAAGGCGAGCTGTTCGCTTTCCTCGGACCCAACGGAGCAGGTAAAACCACCACCATCAGTATGCTCTGCTGTCTGCTTAAGCCATCCAGCGGAACAGCACTGGTAGTGGGAAAAGACATCAACAGGGAACCCTATAAAGTTAAAGCTACAATCGGCATTTCCCCCCAGGATACCACCCTTTCCGACCATCTTACACCGATAGAAAATCTGGAGCTAATCGGCAATCTGCATCAACTGCCCCCGAAAATCGTAAAAGAAAGAGCCAGAGAACTGGTTGAAACAATGGGGCTGGAAGATAGAGCCAAAGACCAGGTCAGAAAGTTCTCCGGCGGTATGAAACGCCGCTTAAATATTGCAATGGCTTTAATAAACGACCCTCAAATCATAATACTTGACGAGCCCACGCTGGGCTTGGACCCGCAATCGAGACGCATCGTTTGGAAGTACATCTCCCGCTTGAAAAAAAACAGGACCATTCTTTTGACCACGCATTATCTCGAGGAAGCCGATTTTCTGGCAGACCGCATCGGCATTATCGATGAAGGAAAGATTGTCGCTCTCGGTACCGCTCTGGAATTAAAAACGGACATGATAGACACGCACACCATAATCATCAAAGCCTGGAATCTGACTCAGAAGACCATTATGGAGATGAAAGAAAAATATGAAGACGTGCAAATAACCGACGGTACTATGACCATTACCGATAAACGAGTGGATTTTAAGGATATCGTAGATTATCTGCACAATGCCGGAACGATTATTCGCTCGGCATATATTAAGGAACCTACCCTTGACGATGTCTTTATCAGAATTACCGGAAAGGAGTTAAGGGAATGAGATTTTTCAGCCTTTTTATAAGAAATATCAAGGAAACCTACCGCGATGCTCTGGCACTCGGTTTTCTGCTGGCTTTCCCTCTGGTATTTATGCTCCTGTTCGGTTTCGCCTTTGGCGGTAACGGGTCTGCAAGTTACGGCATAGGCGTAGTAGATAACGACATCACTGATATATCACATACATTCATCAGTGATGCACTGGGTGCCGCGGATGTCATTTATGTGAATGCTTACAGCAATACCGACAATGCGCTGGAAGACTTAAGACAGGGCAACATTTCATCCTATATTGTCATTCCCGATGGTTTCGGCGAACAGGTAGCTATGATATGGCAACAGAAGCCGGGGAATGTAGAACTGGATATTACCTATGATGAAAGCAACCTTTCGGTATCGTCAAACGTCATTTCAATTATAAACTCGATAACACGTTCTTATCTGGGAATAGAAATACCGATTACCATAAATACCAACCCGATAAATATCGAATCCAAAATAACCCAGATGGATTTTATAGCCCCGGGAATTATAATATTCGGTCTTTTAATAATGATTCCGACCGCCGGGCGTATTATGCTGCGTGACAAGGAAACGAGGTTTCTGCACCGTATGATGACCACCCCCGCCCGCCCCTGGGAGTTTATCGCCGGCTACTCCCTTAGCATGGCAATTATCGCCATTATACAGGTGGTCTTATTTATACTGCTCGGCTGGCTGTTCGGAATGGATATAGTCGGCAATATCTGGCTGGCGTTTGCTATTTTTGCCCTGACCGCTTTATGCAGTATCGGTATCGGTATGATAGTGGCCTCGCTTGCCAAATCTGAGAACCAAGGCGAGCCGTTAAGCTGGCTGTTCTCAATGCCGCTGGCAATGATATCGGGCGTCTGGTTTTCTATTGAATTCCTGCCATCCTATATTCGTTTCTTTGCCGACCTGTTCCCCTATTCCCACGCCGTCAGCGCCTCACGCGCCGTTATTACCAGAGGTGTCGGAATGGAAGCTATCAGCGGGGATTTCCTGTTTTTGGTTATCTGGACGGTGGTCGTTTTCATTATCGGCACCTTCCTATTCCAGCGCAGTATGAGGAGTTAGAAATAGATAAAAGTCATTTATCTGTCATCCTGAAGCCCCGACATATCGGGACTGAAGAATCTTGTATGT
>JAAYAZ010000110.1 GCA_012719115.1 Dehalococcoidales bacterium | reverse complement strand
AATGCCGCTTCCAGCACCGTCATCCCCGCTTTGGCAGTTACTTTTCTGCCATCGATACTCAGGTTAATTTCATTCACTTTAAACTACCTTTTTAAACATCATCTTATATATCACATTCGCCGCCGCTGTTATTCGGCTGGCTTCTCATTACAGTCCTTGCGAGTCCCGACATATCGGGACGAAGCAATCCCTACCATACCCTCGAATTATATTGACGCCGTTATGGTTCGACAAGCTCACCACGAACGGCTTTTGTTAGTCACACTAACGGTTTTAGTAATATCATCCCTATCTACCAAGCCTTTATCTATTCCGTTCGTCCTGAGTCGCGATATATCGGAACTGGAACCATGCCACTTAACTACCCCGCTTGCCCTTATTCTATTACATCCTCTCAAACCGACTAATACTCCTCGAGGTCGCATCTTAAACAGCGGCGTGCCTCTTCTTCGGCTATTTCCTTATCATAACCCAGTTCCACCTGAGAAAAATTCTTTATCCTGTCAGCCGCCGGCATCACCGCGGATACCTGTCTCGGTAAATCGGATAGGTCACTCGATATAGTATCGTCCTCCCCAGATGCCAGCACTTCATCAATTACGCCTGCACCCCCCAGATAAATGTCAATCGATTTAGCCGCTTGCCTGCCGTGAGCTATAGCTTCAATCACCGAAGAAGGACCTAAAACGGCGTCCCCACCGGCAAAAACACCTTTTCTGTGGGTTGCCAGTGTAAAATTATCCACCGCTATGAACCCGTCGTCAGCAGTAGAAAGACCGAATTTATCCGGAATATGCAGACGCTGCCCGATAGAGGCAATCACGCTATCGAGTTCTACAGTAAACTCGCTCCCTTCTACCGGAACAGAACGGTATCTGCCCGAGGAATCAATATCTCCCTTTTCCATACGAATACATTCCAGCGCAATCCCGTTATCTTCATTGATTACCTGTACCGGCATCGTCATTTCAAGAATATGAATACCCTCGGCTAGTGCCTTTTCTATTTCCTCGCGCCCGGCCGGCATATCCTCGCGGCTCCTGCGGTAAATTATGTTAACATCACTTGCTCCCAGCCTTCTGGCGGTGCGCGCCACATCGATTGCCGCATGTCCTCCGCCGATAACACCTACCCTGTCACCGGTCGATACTTTTTTGGCCAGATTGACATCTTTTAAGAAAGCCAGGCGGTCGATAAAGCGATGGTCTTCCTCGCCGCTGATACCCATTTTAAGGTCGTTTTGCGCCCCTATTGCCACAAAAACGGCATTATAACCATGTTCAAAAAGGCTTTCTACATTGTAGATTTCGCTGTTGGTTTTAATGGTCACCCCGGCATTTACTATTTCATCTATATCATCATCCAGTATACTTTTCGGTAAAAGATAATCCGGAATTGCCATTCTGAGCATTCCGCCCGCCAATGGCTGTGATTCATAGACGGTTACCGAATGCCCCAGTCTGGCAAGATAGTAAGCAGCAGTAAGCCCGGCAGGACCCGAGCCGATAATAGCTACTCTCTTGCCTGTGGGGTTATAAGTGACAATCCCCTTTTTCCATTCGTCGCCGCCGTACTCGACTGCATAGCGTTTAAGTTCACGTATTGAGACAGCTTCGTCTAACTGTGCCCGCCGGCATCTCGATTCACAGGGATGGAAACATACTAATCCGCAAACAGCCGGAAAGGGAATCTTCTCCCGTATAACCGCCAGCGCTTGCTCGGGCTGCCCTCTTTGTATAAAGCGGATATAGCGCGGAACATCTATTTCTGCCGGGCAGGTATGAATACAGGGCGCTTTTACCAGCCCGTGACAAACCGCTGCTCGACAGCGATGCTGCAAAATATGCTCTTCGTATTCATTACGGAAATAGCGCAGGGTCGTTAAAACCGTATTCGGGGCGGATTGCCCCAACCCGCACAAAGAGCCCGTTTTAATAGTTTTTGCCAGCTCCGATAGCAGGTCGATATCCTGCATCTTGCCTTCTCCGTTGCAGATACGCTCCAAAATATCCAGCATTTGCTTTGTACCGAGACGGCACGGAGTGCATTTACCGCAGGATTCTGATTGTGTAAAAGATAAAAAGTAGCGCGCAATATCCACCATACAGGTGTCTTCATCCATTACCACCATACCGCCGGACCCCAGACTGGCGCCCACTTTTGCCAGTGAATCGAAATCCACCGGTGTTTTTAACAGGCTTGCCGGCAGGCAAGCCTCCGAAGGTCCGCCTACCTGAACGGCTTTGAAGCGCCTTCCGTTGGGCACACCGCCCCCGATATCGAATATAATTTCACGTAGTGTAGTCCCCATGGGAACTTCTACAAGTCCGCCGTTGGTAATCTTACCGGAAAGTGCCAGCACAACAGTACCACTGTTATTTATTCTGCCCGTCTGAGCATAGCCGGCGGCGCCCTGCGAAATAACAACCGGGACATTTGCCAGTGTTTTTACATTATTTATAACAGTCGGTTTTCCCCACAACCCTGATTGCACCGGATAGGGAGGACGCGGGCGGGGCAGACCCCTTCTGCCCTCGATGGCAGCAATAAGAGCCGTTTCCTCCCCGCAGATATAAGAGCTCATCCCTTCAAAAATGCTAATCTTAAAATTAAACCCGGAACCGAGTATATTTTCACCCAGATATCCCTTTTCGTTAGCAGCTTCGATTGCCAGCTTGAGTCGTTTAACCGCTAACAGGTATTCGGAACGCACATAGATATAACCCTGCGAGGCGCCGACGGCATAAGCGGCAATAATCAACCCCTCGATTACGGAATGAGGGTCGGCTTCTATAATGGTGCGGTCCATAAAAGCGCCCGGGTCACCTTCGTCGGCGTTGCATATCACGTATTTGAGGCTACCGGCTGCGTTATGACATAACTCCCATTTGTCGGCGGTCGGGAAACCGCCCCCGCCCCTGCCCCGCAACCCCGAACGCCGTACTTCGCCGATAACCTGCTGCGGACTCATATCTGAAAGCGCCTTGCGTAAAGCTTTATAACCCCCATTGGATTCATAGTCTTCTATTTTTTCGGGATTAATCTGCCCGCAATTGCGCATTATAACGCGTTTTTGTTTTTTGTATAGTTCGATATCCCTGTAACAGGGAACGGCTTTCCCGCTTGCCGGGTCCCGGTAATATAGAGCAGCTACAGGTTCTCCCTGCTTAAGGTGGGATTGAATAATTTCGGGGACATATTCGAGAGTAACATGGGTGTATAGTATGCCTTCCGGTTCGATTACGACCACAGGTCCCTGCGCACAGAAGCCCTGACAGCCGGTAAAATCTACTGTTACATCCGTAATACCCTGTTCGGCAATCCCGTGCTCGAATGCCTCCCTGATTTTTGCAGATTTCAGAGCACTGCATCCGCTACCCTGACAGACTAAAACCCGACGAGTGTTATCATTTTTATTCGTCACTGAAAACCTCTGTTACTTTTTGAGTAGTCATCTGCCCGTGAATTTCATCATCAATCATTAACGCCGGAGCCAGAACACAGGCCCCCATACAGGATACCGTTTCCAGAGTGTATTCCATATCCGGAGTAGTCTCACCCGCTTT
>JAAYAZ010000008.1 GCA_012719115.1 Dehalococcoidales bacterium | reverse complement strand
ACATTACCGTTCCCTGATAGTCGACCAGTCCGGCAATAACGTTTAAGAGAGTAGTTTTTCCGGAGCCGTTAGGGCCAAGAATAAAAAGTAATTCCCCGTCTTTAATATCCAGGTTTGTATCATGGCAGGCATAATTATTGATGCCTCTAAGTGTTATTGCCGGCATGTTGTCTCCAATTGCTGGTTATTCTATTTTCAAGCCATTCGAAAAACTTTTCAAAGCTCAGGCACATTATTGCCAGGACGATAAGGCATACGATTATTATATCAATTCTTATCAGACTTTCTGCTTTCATAAGCAGTGCGCCGATACCGGTCGGGATAGCTACCATCTCAGCGGCAATTATTGTTCTCCACGCCATACCGGACTCCAGTTTCAAGCCGGTAAAAATATTTGGCAAAGCCAGCGGCATAACCACTGTAAACAGAATCTTCATATCGGAAGCACCCAGGCTTCTGGCTGCTTTAATGTAATTCCTGTCCACGTTTTTAATACCGGTAACGGTATTAAACATAACAGGGAAGAAAGCGCAGATAAAAATAAGCGTAATCGGCAGCATCTCGTTAATGCCTATCCAAAGCATTAATAGCGGTATCCAGCCGAGAGTAGGGATGGGGAAAAAAAGGTTGAAGATCGGATTCAGCGCCCTGTCCACAATTTTATTCCAACCCATTATTGTGCCGGTGATAATCCCGACAATAGAGCCGGCGCCGAAACCGATCAGCACTCTTGTCAGGCTGCTTAAGAAGTTTTCTCCCAGAACACCGCTTGCGATAAGGTTATAAAACTCTACAATCACTTCCGAAAAGGGAGGCAATAGAGGGGTATTGTTGATTCTGGCAACAAGTTCCCACAATATTAAAAATATTAAAATAGGGAGCAGCCCCCAACCGGGTTTTAACTTTTTCAGGATTTTCATTTATGGTTTAACCTTACTTCAAAAAACTTAAGTCTATAATCTCCGAGGCATCGAACCCGCTTTTTATATATTCCAAAGATAACATATAGTCTATCATATCTTGAATCGCCGTCGGGTCAATATCTGTAGTATATTCCAGCCTATCCATAGACCTTAACATTACATTTGCAGTTATTTCCAGTTCTTTTGCCGTTTCGGCTACCTCTGTGGGGAAAACGGCATCTCCGGTAGCTTGAAGCTGTGCCGCCACTATTCCGGAAGCTTCTTCCGGGTTATTAACAGCCCAGTCGGTTGCTTCCTGTGTTACTGCCACCAGGTTTTCTACTATTTCGGGGTGGTTATCGATCAATTCATCTTTAACTATCAGAACACTACCCTGCATATCCGGCCAGACATCTTCAGCCGTTAACAGCATTTCAAAACCCATATCTTCCGACATTGTCGCCCATTGTTCCGGGATGCATACCGCATCCAGCTGTCCGGATTTTACTGCCAGCAATTGTTTCGGCGGGTTCATCTTACGGATATTGTTGGAAACGGCTTGTTTATCCAGTTGATAGTTATCCATTATCTTTTGAAACATTACATCCGCAGCAGACCCCGGCTGAACACACCCGACGCGCATCCCCTCTTTTTCCAAATCTTTTATGGTGGTTATTTTGTTCGGGTCAACCGCCAAACCATAGCCGTATTTGTGTGAGCCGGCTACTATTTTAAAAGGCACGCCGGCGTTGGCATAAGTATTGATTGCCGGCGCCAGACATATGTAAGCTGCCTGAATATCTCCTCGCGACAGGGCAGAGGCAAGAGCGGTTCCGGTTACATAACTTTCGTATGCCGATAGATTTAACCCTTTTGCCTCGAAAAGGCCTTTTTCCTGAGCGATATAGGCACAGGCGGCGTGGTCGGTAAATTCAACGGCCAGCCCGATGGGGGAATCATCTTTTGACTTGTTACAGCCTCCCAGTACAAATGGGGAGCTCCCCAAAGCCAGAGATAAACAAACCGCTCCCGTGCCGAATAAAAAGTTTCTTCTTGAAATTGAATGTTGTCCTTTTCCTTCCATTTAGTTATACCCTCCTATAAAAAAATTTTTACAGGCAGCATTAACGGAAAGAAAAGGGGAAAAAATATTAACCGGGGCATGGTCTTCAGACAAGTTTAAGCATTTTTTATAACCGAACTTCATTTCTTCTCCTTTTCCAACGGGAAGCAAGACCGTTTCCGGTAATGCCGTCTAGATATTTTATCTACCGGCTGTTTGCCATGGATTGCTCTTTAGGCAAAACAGCTCCGGAGAAATCAATATCTTATAACATAAACGTTATATCGATGTCAATATATAGGCGTATAAATTACTTGCAGTAATATTGAAATCGGCGTTGTTTGCGAATGAATAAATCACCGTAACTTTAGAAAAAATGAAGTATGCGGGCTATCCATTGTGCCCGTGTGAATATAGCGGGGGTAGAAAAATATAATTATTCGGTATAGACTAATATATATCTTTGTAAAATGCAGAAAGAGAAAAAATGGAAATAAAGGTCAGCACATTAAGTGAAAATACTGCCCTTCACGGTTATATCGGCGAATACGGTTTAAGTCTTTTTATAGAAGCTGATAACAAACGCATTCTCTTCGATACCGGCTTAAGTTTTTCGGCTTATCATAATGCTCAGATAATGGGCATCGATTTAACGAAAGTCGATTGCATAGTTCTCAGTCACGGGCACCTCGACCATACCGGGGGGCTTTCCGAAATCCTGCGCAGAATCGGGAAAGAAACCGAGGTTATAGCCCACCCCGATGTATTCGAAGCGAGGTATACGCTGCGGGACGGGCAAACACAGGAAAAGTTTATCGGATTGCCATGTTCGAGGGAAGAACTTGAGAACCGCGGCGCTCGCTTTACGCTTTCCAAGGAACCTGTCTATATCACGCCTCATATTATGACCACCGGTGAAATACCAATGCTTACGGAATACGAGAAAGTGGAAAGTAATCTCCACATCAAGGATGGGGAAAATTTTATCCCCGATAAAATAGCCGATGATTTATCCCTTATCATAAATACGGAAGCCGGTCCGGTGGTATTTACCGGATGCGGACACCGTGGCGTTGTCAATATTCTGCATTATGCCCGAAAACTTGCCGGTAATGAAAAAGTCTATGCCGTGATCGGGGGCATACACCTATACAGGGCATCCGAAGAGCGTATTCAAAAGACTATTGCAGAATTCAGGTTGATGGGAGTTAAAAAACTGGGGCTTTCGCACTGCACAGGCTTTCATGCCTCGGCAAAAATCGCAGAAGCACTGCCTGAAGAGTTTTTCTTAAACAATGCCGGAAATCGTTTTATCTCACCCTGAATCTGTTATTACAAGGCGTAAACCGGCGATTAGTATCAAACTATGACTCGGGTTGCGGTTGGTCATCTGTATGACTCTGTAGTTCAGCCCCGCATTTTCCGCAAAATTGATTGCTTTTAGGGTTGGAGAAAGAGCAACTCTCGCACTCAACATATTCCTCTTTTTTATTTTCGCCCTGAAATACCTTAACACGAGGCCACGGTATCTCAATTCCCACTTCATCGAAGGCTTTCTTCAGCCTTTTTCTCAGTTCGCCGGTCACTTCCCATTGCATACTGGGGTGAACATCTCCCAAAATCCTGATATCGATGCCGGAATCACCGAAATTTTGAACCCTGAGAACCTGAGGGGGCGTTTTTATCAGCTTGGAAAAATAGGGGTCCGTCGCCATTTCTCTGCCGACACGGTTAATCACACCAAAAACTCTATCCAGATTTTCACCGTAAGCTACCGGTACATCGATATTAACCCTGGATAAATCCCGTGTATAGTTGGAGGCGGTGATGACGGCACTGTTGGGTACGGTATGAACTATACCGTCGAGGTCTCTTAGTACCGTTCTTCTGAGATTGACATCCTCTACTTCTCCCGATATTCCGGCAATTTTAACTACATCGCCCTTGTTGTACTGGTCCTCCATTAAAATGAATAGACCTCCCAGAAAATCCTTCACAATGGTCTGCGCGCCCAGCGCAATGGCAACACCGACAACGCCGGCGCTTGCCAGCAGGGGAGTGATATTCAGCCCGAGTTCTTCCATTATCAGAAAGAAGGCAACTACTCCCGTTACTATAGCTACAATCCAAACCATCAGACCGGTTAACGTTTTAGCCCTTCTTTCGAACCAGGACTTTGAATGCCTGCCCCTACCGCTGCTTTTAACGAATCCGGTTACTATTCTCGGCACAAAAGCCTTGGCAATACGGTAGATAAAATAAGCTATAGCTATATATGCCAGTATTATTATTCCGTGTGAAAGCAGCCATTCCTGAATACTCTCAATGGTGATAGAAGCGAAAACTTCTTCACCGGAGAGCACAATTGCAACAAAAGACATCATTATAACCGCAACGGAAATGTAAATGACCGATAAAAGAAGACGGCTAAGTATTTTATTCTTTTTTTTATCTCTCTGGTCAGGCTTGAGTTTGGCAACCTTGTCCTTGAACATGTTTCTGAGAACTATGGCTAATATGAAAATTATTGCCGCACCGGTAAGAAACCATATACTGTTTATCGAGAACCAGTCCCACATATCCAAAGCCCCTTTTTATAAGCTATAAGGATTATAACATATAAATCAAATAATTTGAGAAGCCTATTCGTCCTTTGAAATAACAGCCTTGACCCTTTTTTCGAACGAGCTTCTATCCAGAATAACTTTATGGCGGCAGCCGAGGCAAACTATGCCGATATCGGCGCCGGTTCTTACCACCTGCCAGCGGTCACTGCCACAAGGGTGTTTCTTTCTGAGTTGTACGATGTCACCCTGTTTTATTTCCATAACCATGATACAGCTCTCTAAAGGAAACTGTTTATGCTATCGCGAAGGTCCATAGCAGCTTTACGTGCCTCAGTAGCAAAGTCAGCCCCGCGCGAGGCATATATAATCTGCCTGGCGGAGTTTATGATAATCCCCCTGCCGTTTAAGTCGGCACCGTTTCTGACTGCTTTTTCAAGGTCGCCGCCCTGAGCACCGATGCCGGGAATCAAAAACATCATTTCAGGATAGATTTCCCGCAAAAGCTTTAACTCTTCAGGATAGGTGGCTCCTACCACCAGCCCCACATTGCCGTACTTATTCCACTGGCTGGCACGGTCTGCTACCATCTGGAAGAGGGGAATACTTCTGCCGTCCGATACACAGCTTAAAGACTGGAAGTCCCCCGAGCCGGCGTTTGAGGTGCGGCAGAGGATGAAAACGCCCTTATTACGGTACTCTATAAAAGGTGCAACGGAATCGTATCCCATATAGGGGTTAATTGTTACGGCATCAAAATTGAAATTATCGAATACCGATTTAGCATAGGCATCGGCGGTATTACCGATATCACCGCGTTTGGCATCTGCGATAACGGGGATATCTTTCGGAACAAAATTTACTGTCTCCCTTAAGGCGTTGAAGCCCTGTGCTCCGAATGCTTCATAAAAGGCGAAGTTCGGTTTATATGCACAAACAAAGTCAGATGTAGCTTCTATAATCGCCTTGTTGAATTCAATAACACTTTCAGCGTCCGGAAACAGGGCAGGGTCGGGATCCAGACCGATACATACCAGACTGTTATTTTTAGAAACGGCACTGTTTAGTTTATCTGAAAAGTTCAAATTGCATCTCCTTTGGTTTCTTGATATTATCAGTCGAATTGCAGGGGCGTCAAGTAATATATTGATAAATATGTGAAAAAGTGTTGATTTCTACTATATATATGCCATAATATTTGTGCTATCGGAGGGAGGTTAGTTGTGAAAATAACAAGCGTTACAGCTATGGCTGCCATTATTTTTTTATTGATATTACCGTGTTTCTCCGGCTGTTTATATCAGGTTAGCGGTTCCGGAAACCTTGTTACCGAGCAGTTTGATTACACTGATTTTGCCAATATCGAAGTATCGAATGTATTCGAGGTGGAAATAAGCCAATCCGATACTTATAGTATTGATATAACAGCCGATGACAATATAATGGAGTATATTACTATCGACCGCTCGGGTGATACACTCCGGGTTGGCTTAAAAATTGGATACAGCTACCGTTCAATTACAGCAGTGGCAAAAATCGATATGCCCGATATCAAACAATTTGTTTTAAGCGGAGCATCCGGCGCTATTATTAATGATTTCGCTTCTGCCGGTAATGTCAATATAGATGTCTCCGGTGCCAGCAGCCTGACGCTGTCGGGTTTATCCTGTGCCGATATAGGTATAGAAGTATCGGGTGCCAGTAATTTAAACGGCAATCTGAATGCGGCAGAGGCCGTATTTAATATTTCGGGTGCAAGCAGGTTAAGCCTGACCGGCTTGGGGCAGGACCTGAAAGCGACGGTATCGGGTGCCAGTAATATGGATTTAGATAGTTTTGTGGTAGATAATCTAGATATAAATGTCAGCGGCGCCAGTACCGCAGTTGTTAATACCGAAGGCACTCTGGATGCTGATGTAAGCGGGGCTTCCAGTCTTCAATATATCGGGAATCCTACGTTGGGTGATATCAGCGTGTCGGGCGCTTCTGATTTGGAGAAGAAATAGAAATTTACCGGTACCGTGATTACGACTATGACAAACTGATTCCGATAGTCGGGTTATAATGAATAGAATGTCATTTTGTCGTCGGTCCCCTTTATAAGTTCGGGGAAAGCGGCATATGTTACGTTAATAAGCATTGTAATCCTTTTCAAATACGCAAGCCGGCGTATAGGGATATTATAGGAGTTTTCGTGCGGAAATTATCTTATCGGCAGTCGATTGAATATATTTACAGCTTCTCGGATTATGAAACTACGCATAAATTGCACGATTCTGTAAGCTATGACCTGCGGCGTGTTTTCGAACTGATGGCCCTGCTCGATAACCCCCACCTGAAAGCAAAATCGGTGCATATTGCCGGTACCAAGGGCAAGGGCAGTGTGGCTGCTATGGTGGCATCGGCGCTGACCGCTTCGGGTTATAAGACCGGACTTTATACATCGCCTCATCTAATCGATATAAGAGAACGTTTTCAAATCGACGGAAATATGATATCCGAAGCTGAATTTGCGGATATCATAAGTGAAATACAGCCGGCCGTTGATGCAGTCAACCGCAGTGCAAATTACGGAAAGCTGACTACTTTTGAGATAATGACCGCTCTTTGCTTTGTATTCTTTACACGCCATAACGTGGATTTTGCGGTGGTGGAAGTGGGGCTGGGGGGCAGGCTGGATGCCACCAATGTAATAAGACCCGAGGTATGCGTCATCACACCCGTCAATCTGGACCATACCGATGTATTGGGCGATACTATTGATAAAATCGCCGCTGAGAAAGCCGGTATTATAAAGGCTGGTGTTTCCGTTGTTTCCGCTCCTCAAGCAGATGAGGCTGTGTATGTAATTGAGAAAAAGTGCCTTGAGCTTAATTCACCCCTCATAAAAGCCGGAACAGATGTCATATGGGAAAACGCCGGTTTCAATGCTGAAGTGTCACGGCTTTTGATAAAAGGCAGGCTGGGTGAGTATCAACTATCGATTCCTCTTTTAGGTTGTTGCCAGATGGAGAATGCGGCAACGGCGGTAGCCGCTCTGGAGGTTTTAATAGAGAAGGGTTTTAATATATCGCCGTTAACCATCAGTGCCGGTATGAGTAAGCTTAAATGGCCCGGTCGTTTTCAGGTATGCGGTAAGCAGCCCGTAATTATAATAGACGGAGCGCATAATATGATTTCTGCCCGCGAACTGAAAAAATCCCTGCTTTATTATTATAATGATTATTTCCGACAGGACGCTCCCCGGTCTTCGGCTGAAAAAATCCTTGTTTTCGGTGCTTCTGCCGATAAAGACGTGACAGGCATGATTGGTGAACTTGTCCCCCTCTTTAGCAAAATAATAGTTACCCGCTCCGCACATCCGCGCTCGATGGAAATCTCAATACTGGAAGATGAGTGCAATAAATTAGGCATAGAGGTCAAATCCGCTCAGGATGTTGCCAAAGCAATAGAGCTTGCCAAAAAGCAAGCTCTAAATAACGGTTTTATATGTATCACCGGTTCGTTTTTTGTTGCCGGTGAAGCTACCGGATATCTAAACCCCGGCTAACGCCATACCATACTGTGCGGGCTTATTTCGTAAATATTCTTGTTAGTTGCGCTTAAAGAATCGATTTCGAAAGACATTGAAGGCGTGAATTGGGCAGTTCTTAACCTGATATACATCTGAGCCCAATCTACCGAACTGGTGGAAGTATTCCAGCGGATGCCTACCTCCCATTTTTCGGAGAAGAACAGGAAATACTTTATTACAGCAGTATTGGGATAGACTACGGTTCCGTACCAGTCTTCATCCAGAGAAATACCGAGCTCTGGATTGTTTACCGCAACCCATGAGATAAACATGTTTCTGATGGTGATTGCTTCAGAAGTTAATACTTCCAGAGATTCGGGTTTTTCCTGTACATTGAGCGTTACAGTTTCGGTATCGGTATAGCCCTGCCATTCAGCTTTAACTCTTACCCTGATGATACTGCCGGCTGTCCCTTCATCCGGAACAACTACAACCTCTGCTACATAACCCTCGGAAATCCCCTTAGGCCCGACCGATATAAACGCATTCTCGGCTGTAGCTGAAATCCTTGCCAGGTTCTCATCGATTGTTTGAGTGGTTACCGTAGCATCACTGCCGGTTTCTGTAGTAGTGGTGGTCTCGGTAGTTGTAGTTTTTGGCTCCACGGTACCGTAATCAACGGTTACCAGGAAAACGTAATTAGAGCCTTCGATGGCATCATCCATGTGAAGAGGCCAGACATTTAAGGCAAACGGCATAGACTTGGTCTGGTCAGTAGTTGTTGTATCCGGTGTTTCCTCGCAACCACCCAGCAGCGGCGTTATTAACAGCAGCCCTGATAGAAAAGATAAACAAACCAACCTGAAAATTTTTTTTGAAATCTTCATATCCCGTTTTTCGCTATTCGATTCCCTAATACTATTGTATTGAAGAGGGGTTGTCAAACTGTGTGCTTAAGGCTTCTTTAGGGAGCATATCTCCCAATATTTTTTCCATTGCCATAGTGTGGCAGCACAGCCCCCAGTGTGAGAAGAAATCGCAGGTGCAATTCCAGCCTTCGATTCCGTATTTTGTAACGTGGGTATCGTTTTCCCCACGGAAATTCACTGACAATTCAGTAAAAGTAATTCGGTCTTTTTCCTGGGCGTATCTCTTAGCCTTTTCGATTTTTCCGATTAAACTCGATTGCATTTCAACCTCCCTTAAACTGAATATTTTTTAATTAAAAAAGCACTGGGCTGAAACCAGCCAGTGCTATCATTTCTAAAATTCCCCCGGGCTGCTATATAAAAAATCAGAAGTACCATCTCATCTATTTCTCCCAACTCCAGTATAATTATTTTACTCCATTTAAGGGAATAAGTCTATATACTTTAGTTCATTTTGGTATGAAAATAAGCAAATTATTACTCCGGTTAATGCATCAAAATAAATAAAAATATTAAGCGTTCGGAATGTTCTTAGATGGCTTTTATTGCAACAGAGGGAATAATATAATGAATAAATGATAAGACGCTTTTCTCTATACGGCTTCCTTAAGAATCAGCGCTATTTCGAGCCGTTTATAATACTCTTTTTCCTGCAACAGGGGCTTTCATTTACTCAAATCGGTATACTTATCGGCTTTCGTGAGCTCTTTATTAACCTTGTAGAGATACCAAGCGGCGCTGTTGCCGACCTTTTCGGACGCCGCCGCAGTATGGTTCTCTCGTTTATCGCTTATATAATCTCCTTTATTATTTTCGGGTTTAGCAGTGATTACTGGCATTTCTTTATAGCTATGTTCTTTTTTGCCATCGGAGAGGCTTTCCGCACCGGCACTCATAAAGCGATGATATTCACCTGGTTACGGTTGCAGGGACGTTTGGATGAAAAGACCAGGGTTTACGGCTATACGCGTTCGTGGTCAAAAATCGGGTCTATTGTATCCACGATTCTGGCGGTTCTCTTTGTGCTGTTAACCAATAATTATTCATATGTTTTTTTCTTCGCTATAGTGCCCTATATCATCGGCCTATTGAACTTTTTATCATATCCGGCGGAACTGGAGGGGCGACCTGAAAAAAGTGTCAGCTTTAAAAAAATGGCAATCCATCTTTGGGAGTGTATGCGTTCTGCCATGGCAAATGTGAACCTGCGCCGTTTGATAATAGAGTCCATTTCATTTGAGGGCGTTTATAAAGCGGTCGATACGTATCTGCAGCCTATCCTGAAGAATATCGCTATAATGTTGCCTATCTTCATCCTGTGGGGGGAAGCGCAGCGCAGTTCAATCATAGTTGGGGCGGTTTATATTGTCATTTATTTTGCTGCGGCTTTAGCCAGCCGCAATGCATATCGTCTTGTCAGGTTTGCGGGTAACGAAGAATCCGGCAGCCTGATGCTGTGGATATTAAATACGGTTATATATATCGCGCTGATTCCACTGCTGTATTTCGAATTGTACTATATCGCAATAGCCCTATTTGTGCTGCTGGCTATTTTACAAAACATCTGGTATCCGATACTGCTCAGCCGTTTCGATGCCTTTGCCACGGAAGAGAAAGGAGCTACCGTTTTATCCATTGAGAGCCAGGCAAAATCGCTTTCTACAATGATATTTGCTCCCTTAATCGGCTTAATGGTAGATTACGTCGCCAGTCAGAACCTGGGAGGGGAGTTTTGGCCGGTTGCCGCTATCGCTGTCATTCCTGCACTCTATATTCTGGCAACACAGCCGAAAAAGATGATGTCAGCATAACTGTCCGGCCTTAGTGTATAATTATCCAAAATGTATCGGAGGCATAGTGGTTAAAATCAGAAAAGCCGAAAAAGTGGCAGCGTATTCTCATATTATCGGGGCAGCTGCCTCAGTAATAGGGCTTATCATCCTGCTCAACGTAACATGGGGCAGGTGGGATTACTTGCTTGTCTCGCTGGTTTATGGGTTGGGTGCGATTTGCCTCTTTATGGCGAGCGGTGTCTATCATTGGCAAAAACAGGAAGAAAATGCGCTAAATATCTGGCGTAAGCTGGACCATCTTGCCATTTTCATTATGATTGCCGGTACATATACACCGATGGCTTATGTTTATCTTGAAGGAGCCTGGTTCTGGAGCATTATCGGAGTGCAATGGGGTTGTGTACTGGCAGGGTTGTTTTTCAAGTTTTTTTATCTGCATGCCCCCCGCATCATCTCCCCCATTCTTTATCTTCTGATGGGCTGGATGGCGGTTGTACCGATGAATATCCTCTGGCACAATATGTCTGCCCTGTCTTTCTGGCTGCTTGTCGCCGGAGGCATCGCTTATAGTGCCGGTGCTATCATATATGCATTGAAAAAACCGAGCCCGTTTCCGGGAGTTTTCGGTTTCCATGAGATATTCCACATCTTCATCCTGCTGGGGGCGATACTGCACTATTTTATGGTTTATATCGCCGTTACGTAGCATGTATTGTCATTTTGGAACGAGTGAAGCGACTGGAGAATCTCGGGGGAGGGGAGTATAGCCGTTCGTGGTGAGCTTGTCGAACCATAACGGCGATAATCAGTTAAAAGTTATCTTCCGTTAGTATGACACTTCGACACGCTCAGTGCGAACGGAAGAAGCAATATTTCGTCGTTCGCGTATTCGACAGGCTCAGGATTCAAGAAAAAACAGAGCCCCCGCTCAAGATGCTTAATCCCGACCTGTCGGGGCTCCCTGCATGACGGATAGCCGTTCGCAAAGACGTTTATCTGTTCCCATTGGCTGTCTGCCGTGATATGATAAAGTATCAGGCAATTGAGGTTATGAAATGGCATGTGAACCCGAAGATGGTCAGTTAAAACCGCTCAAGTGGTATAAAAGTCTTGCCGATAAAAAAGAGCGGCTTGAGGCGGGCGTTTTTCTGGTGGAAGGTGAACGGGCTGTAAGGCAAATT
>JAAYAZ010000109.1 GCA_012719115.1 Dehalococcoidales bacterium | reverse complement strand
TGTACGGCAAAAAAGCGCTGGTGGAGGAATATATCGATGGGCGTGAATTCAATATGACGATAATGGGTAATAACATTCTGACCACACTGCCGATTTCTGAAATATGTTTTTCATTACCGCAGGATACGCCAAAAATACTCAGCTATGAAGCCAAGTGGGACACCGAAAGCGTATATTACAGGGGAACGCTACCGCAATGTCCGGCAGACATAGACACGAATACAAAAAGAAACATTGTTGGGGCAGGACTTAAAGCCTATACCGTTACCGGCTGCTGTGGCTACGCCAGAATTGATATGAGAATGGACGGGAACAATGATATTTATGTTTTAGAAGTTAATCCCAACCCCGATATCTCACCGGACGCCGGAGCTGCTATTCAGGCATCAGCAGCTGGTATGAGTTATAATGATTTTATACAGAAAGTCGTGCAATTGGCGATGGAGAGAGACTTTGGCTATTAAGATTCGCAAACTTAAAAAGAAGGATAAAGCGGCTTTAATAGAAATCCTGCAAAACACCCCGGAGTTTACAGCGGAAGAGGTTGTCATAGCCGAAGAGGTTATCGACGGCTCGCTGGATAATCCCGATAAATCGGGCTATTTCTCACTGGCTGCCGAGAATGAAGAGGGCGTACTTATAGGGTTTATCAGCTACGGTCCTGTTCCGATGACTCAATATGCCTGGGACATCTACTGGCTGGCAGTCAAAAGCGAATTTCAGGGATACGGCACCGGAGCCACTTTATTGAAAGCTGCCGAGGGAAAGATAGCCCAGACCGGCGGCAGGATGGTATTCATTGAGACATCCGGTAAAGCACAATACGATAAAACGCGCCGTTTCTATATTAACAATGACTATAAGGAAGTCTGCAATATCACCGATTTCTATGCCCCGGGCGACGATAAGGTTATCTATCAGAAGATACTATGATAAATAACTTGCGAACTAGTGAAATATGTATTATTGATTGGAAGTATAATAATATTGTGTCCCGATGATAGAATATCACATTCTTCGCTGCGAATAAAAAACGTAAAAAGACTTAATAGGCGACTGTAGTCATATAATAAGTTTTATTAAGACCTTTTTTACCTAACCTTACTAAAGTTTTTTCGTTATACTATTAAAATACCCTGTCGCATGTGATATGATATTAGTGGTAAGGATAATGTTTACATCTGATTGATGGTGCGGTAATGCTGAATTTCTGGCAGATTATAAAAAGAATAGGCGATAAATTAAGTAAGCAGTCACAAAAAACATCTTTTTGGGTCGTTATCCATATCATATTGTTTCTGGGTGTTTTTATGCTCTGGAATCACGTATTTTGGGATTATTTTGGCCCCACACCCGGAGCAGTTGAAAAAAACATCGTTCTCCAGATAATGGACGGGCAAATTCCCTATGTCGATTTCGAATGTGAATATCCGCCGGTGGCTCTGCTCATTTTTATCGTACCGGGGCTGCTTTTCAGGGCATTACCGGGATATTACATTGCCTTCACCGTAGAAATGCTTCTCTTCGATTTACTGGCTGTCTTATTAATTGCCTTTATAGCCAAAAGAATAAAAATTTCAAAAGTCAAAGCCCTTGCTTCATATACGCTTTTAATCGCCTTTGCCGCCGGACCGATAGTAACCCATCGTTACGACCTGGCGCCGGCAGTGATAGCGCTGGCGGCAGTGGCTGCCTTTTTAGCCGGTAAAAACAAGACCGCCTGGGGGGTGCTGGCGTTGGGGGTAATGGCAAAGATTTTTCCAATCGTTTTAGCTCCGCTTTTTGCCCTTTGGCTGCTAATAAAAAAGCAATATGCCCGTCTTCTGAAAGGTATCGCCGCTTTCGCAGGTGTTGTTTTGTTGACTATAATTCCCTGGCTTATTACAGATGCCGGGTCTTTGAGTACATTCTTTACCTATCATATGGATAGAGGTTTGCATGCCGAGAGCACTTACGGTTCCTTCGTTATACTGGGGCAACACTTCGGATGGACCAGCGTGGAATGGGATTTCAGCTTCGGTTCGTTTAATATCACATCCGGGCTGGCGGATAATCTGGCAGATGCTTCCTTCTATATAATGGCGCTCGTATTAATAATTGTGTACGGGCTGTTTACCTACCAACTCCACAAGCAGGAAATTACTAAATTAGAAAAAGACGATACACAGGTAGCCCAGGAGACCTTATTCGTCCGCTATGCGGTCATCCTGGTATTGGCATTCCTGCTCTTTAATAAGGTGTTTTCCGCGCAGTATATGGCATGGTTCTG
>JAAYAZ010000108.1 GCA_012719115.1 Dehalococcoidales bacterium | reverse complement strand
TCGCTGCCGCCGGCAGCTATCAGATTATATTTTGCCGCCAGCTTTGCAAGAGTTTTTCTTTCATCGGGGGAATAGTTATCGTAGTAAACCTCCATCCCGACCAGCCCGACTTCCTTCAGTTCCTTAATCAATTCCTCCGGCTCATTTACGGTAAAAGGATGCGCCAAAACAGGCAAACCGCCGGCTTTTATAATTATCTCAACCGCTTCCGAAGGGGTTATCTTACTGCGCTCGATGTAAGCCGGACCTCCCTGTGCAATGTACTTGTCAAAAGCCTCTTTGAAAGTGGAAACATAACCCTTTTCCAACATTGCATTTGCGATATGAGGACGCCCGATAGTGCCGTCGCCTGCCAGTTCCTGTACGCGAGACCATTCTATTTTCATACCCATTTCGTTTAGCTTTTCTACCATTGCCTGCGCCCTGCCGATACGGGAATCGCTGACCTCGGCAAGGATATTTTTAAAACTGACGTCGGTGTAATCGACAAAATAACCCAGCATATGTACTTCACTGCCGACTGCAAGAGTGCTCATCTCGACTCCGGGGATAACTGTAAGCTGAGGATAACTTTTGGCGGATTCGATTGCCGCAGCAACCCCGTCCACCGTATCGTGGTCGCAAATCGCCAGGTATTTCAAACCGACGGCGGCAGCTTTTCGAACTATTTCTTCAGGAGTGTGCCTGCCATCGGATACAGAAGTATGAACGTGAAGGTCTACCTGCCCCATTAAACAATCTCCTCTGAAATTCTTTCTATTCTTACAGCCTTTCCGGTTGCATCGTCTATCTCCGTCAAAATACCCGTAAATAACACTTTGCCCTTGCCGACTGAAAGGCGTTTGGGAATCATACTTAAGAAACGTTCTATAACGGCATCGGCATCATCCCCGATGACCGAATCGACCGGCCCCGTCATACCGATATCGGTGACATAAGCCGTTCCCTGAGGCAGAATCTGGGAATCGATAGTTCCGACATGGGTATGTGTCCCGAAAACAGCGCTGACGCGCCCGTCCAGATATCTGCCGAGTGCCATTTTTTCCGAGGTGGCTTCAGCGTGAAAATCGATGATGATGATTTTGTATTGTCCTGCAAGGCTTTGCAGCAGGTCGTCCATAGCGCGGAAAGGGCAATCGAAATTGCCGATAAAGGTTCTGCCGATCAGATTGACCACCACTGCCTTTTTTTGGAAGACGATGTACCCGTTACCGGGCAATCCGGGCGGATAGTTCATAGGGCGGATTATCGGCATATCGCTGTCGAGGCAGGGGAGAATATCCTTCTGAGCCCAGATATGGTTGCCGGAGGTAATTACATCCACACCCGCTTTTATCAGGTCTTCCGCGGTCAGTTTTGTCAAACCGATACCGCCGGCAACATTTTCGCCGTTGGCAATTACCAAATCCGGTTTATACCTCTTTTTCAGTTCCGGCAATAATTTTTCAATCGCCTGTCTGCCCGGTCTTCCGATTATATCTCCGATTGCTAATACTAACACTGCTTTTCTTAACAGGGCTAACACTTAACCCCTGTTAAAACCTCCCATTTACTTTTATCACGATTGTTAACAGTTTGTCATCCCGGAGTCCCTATTTATCGGGACGAAGGATCTGGGGGGAGGGGATTAATCTCCACCCATCCTCGAATGCTTCATCATCCGATAGTCGGGACTCACTACGAACGGCTTTTCCCTATTTACCATACAAACCGTTATGGTTCGACAAGCTCACCACAAACGGTTTTATTAGCCTCTCAGCACGAACGGTTTTATTAGCTTCTCACCACGAATGGCTTTGTTAATATCCGCACATCCTGATCTTGACGAAGGATACTAACAGCTTTATTAATATCCTCGTATCCTCAATCTGTCATAGGACACGAATTGTATTTTATCCGTTCGTCCTGAGCCTGTCGAAGGATTGGAACGGAGAAAATACCACGTATTATTCTATTTAGCGTAATCGATAGCCCTGGTTTCACGCAGGACAATCACACGGATTTGCCCCGGGTATTCGAGACTTTCCTCGATTTTCTTGACTATATCACGGGCAAGCCTCATTGCCGACAAATCATCTACCTCATCCGGTTTGACCAGTATGCGCACTTCGCGTCCGGCCTGAATGGCATATGATTTATCGACACCCTTGAATCCGTCGGCGATTTCCTCAAGCGACTTCAAGCGCTTCAGGTAATTCTCCAGCGATTCACGCCTGGCACCCGGCCTGGCGCTGGATATGGCATCTCCGGCTGAAACGATGAAGCCCCAGATGCTGGTATCGCCGGTTTCCATATGGTGTTCGGCTACACCTTTGACCACTTCCTTGGATTTATCCCATTGTTTCACAAGGTCGGCGCCGATAGCGGCATGCGTACCCTCTATTTCACGGTCGACCGCCTTGCCGATATCGTGCAACAGCCCGGCACGCTTTGCCAGGGCTATATTTACACCCAGTTCAGCTGCTATCATCCCTGAAAAGTGGGCAACCTCGATGCTGTGAGCCAGCACATTCTGTCCGTAACTGGTTCTGTATTTCAGCCTCCCCAGCAGCTTGATAAGCTCGGGGTGCAGCCTGGTAACACC
>JAAYAZ010000007.1 GCA_012719115.1 Dehalococcoidales bacterium | reverse complement strand
GAGTGACGATATGAATACAGAGGAAATATTCAAAAAAGCGGGCGCTATACTGGAAGGGCATTTCCTGCTGACTTCCGGATTGCATTCACCTGTCTACTGGGAGAAATTCCATGTTTTGCAGCATCCCGGTTATACCGAGCAGCTTTGTAGCCTTATCAGCAGCCATTTTGCCGATTATAATATTGAAGTTGTAGCCGGTCCCACTACGGGCGGCATTATTCTTGCCCATGAAGTCGGCAGGCAACTCGCTATCAGGAGCCTCTTTGCTGAAAAAGACGGTGATCAAAGGGCATTCAAACGCGGGTTTGGGGTAAAGCCGGGAGAAAAAGTGCTTGTTGTCGATGATATTCTCACTACCGGAAAGTCCGTAAGGGAAGTACTTGACCTGGTTCGTAAGCAGGAAGGGGAAGTAATCGGTATCGGTGTGCTTGTTGACCGCTCGGAGCATGAACATGCCTTTGGGGCCCCCCTCTTTAGTTGTTTGCGCTCAAAGACAATCACATATAAACCGGAGGATTGCCCGATGTGTGCCGCCGGCATTCCTCTAATCAAACTTGGTTCAAGCACCCAGCCGCAAAAATAATCACAACAGGCAGGTATCTCATTATGGATACATGGTTGATAGTTACCATATCGGCTATAATCGCACTTCTGATAATTGTTATTTATTCCTACCTCATAAACTGGCGTTATAAAAAATTATTCAGGAGTTGGCAGGAAGCTGAAATTATAGCTTTGGAACAGGAAAAAAAGAAAATCCGGCAATCGGCGATTACGCAGAGCAGAGCAGTCCTGACCGGGAAATTCACCGAACAGATGACACCATACCTACCCGAGTTCAAATATGACCCGACCGAAGCCAGATTTATAGGCACTCCCATAGATATGATTGTTTTTCCCGGTTTAGCACAGGGCGACCCGCAAGAAGTTGTTATTATGGAAATAAAAACCGGCAAACATTGTCAGTTGACCTATGCCGAAAAGAAGATCAGGCAGTTGATAGAAGACGGGATGGTCAGGTGGGAGCTTATAGAGCGTAACGAAAAACAGGAAGATACTGAAATTATTGAAGATTGATATCCTGATATGCTAATTATCATAGATATTCATCCCCAAAGTGTGTTTATTAAATCCTGCCGAATTCTTTTTCCAGTTGTTTTTTTGTTATATGAATCATGGTTGTCCGGCCGTGCGGACAGGCATGCGGAAGGTCTGCCTGCTCCATCAGGCGCACCAGCTCACGCATTTCCTCAATTGACAGACTCTGTCCGAATCTGATTGCACTATGGCATGCCATAGTAGCAATTATATGCTCTGTTATATTTGCATTATCTTTTTCTGACAATTTATCGATAAGTTCATTCAAAGCGGCTTGCCAATCCCTGTTATACATTATGGAGGGCACCGCTCTGACTAAATAAGTCCTGTTGCCGAAAGGTTCAACGGTAAAACCAAATTCTTCTAAATAGTGATAACGCTTACTCAGTATTTCATCTTGCACAGGTAGAACCTCGATACTTACCGGCTCCAGCAACCCCTGTGTTTCCACACCCTGTTGTTGTTTCTGTTTTGTGATTTTTTCAAACATAATGCGCTCATGGGCGGCATGCTGGTCGATGATATAAATCCCGTCGGGTCCTTCAGCAATAATATAGCTGTTCATTGACTGACCCAGCACACGTAGTACCGGCAGAGATGACAGCACTGATTCTCCAGTCTCTTCCTTCATAACAATATTCATATCCATGTGCCTTTGTTGGGCAGGACTAATCATCCGGGATACTCCACGATAGGCAACTCCGATTTCTTCCACTCTGGGAACAGTAGCTGTATTTACCAGTGATTGACGAATAGCTCTCTGCAACGCTGAATATACATCACCTTCATCCGTAAAACGCACTTCCGTTTTTGTCGGATGAACATTAGCATCCACATTGGAAAGTGCAACCTCTATATTTATCACGGCAATCGGATGCTTCCCGGTCATCAAAAGACCGTGGTATGCCTCCTCTACCGCCCAGACAAGGCTTCGGTTAGCAACCCAGCGCCTGTTTACGAATAGACTGATATATTTACGTGTGGAACGGCTTACTGCCGGAGAAGCAACCATACCGCTGATTCTGATACCTATATCATCGGCGCTGTAATCATGGCTGTTATTAACCGGCAGCATATTTGAAGCAACCTCTATGCCATACACAGCATTGACGCTATCGATAAGGTTTCCGGTTCCCGGTGTTTTTAAACTCTCGCGTCCATCGATAAATAACGTAAATCGCACATCGGGGAATGACAGGGCATACTGAGATACCACATTGGCGATATGGCTGTTTTCTGTTGTCTTGGACTTTATAAACTTCAATCTGGCAGGTACATTTCGGAAAAGGTTCTTGACCGCTATTGTCGTGCCCTGTGTCCGGGCTTGTTTTTGCTTTTTGATAACCGTTCCATTTTCTAATTCGGCATAAATGCCGGAACTGTCATTTATGTTAAAAGAAGTGATTTCGACATCAGAAACTGAAGCAATGCTTGGTAATGCCTCGCCGCGAAAACCAAGGCTGTTATTGGCAAATAAGTCTTCAAATCCGGATATTTTGCTGGTGGCATGCCTTGTAAAAGCCAATTCGACTTCATCCGCCGGAATACCGCTGCCATTATCAGTAACACTTATTAAAGCCAATCCGCCGCCGGAAATTTCAACCGTTATACCGGTAGAGCCGGCATCAAGAGAGTTCTCTATCAGCTCTTTTACTACTGACGAAGCTCGCTCCACAACCTCGCCGGCTGCTATCTTGTTGATGACCTCGTTTTTTAGTACCTCTATGGCCATTTGCAGCCTCCCGGCAGTCATTAAAAGTAAGTTTTATCGTCAGCTAACACGACAACCACTTGGGTCTGACAATTCTAACCATTGCATTTATTAAATCCAATGCAAGAGATTGCTTCGTTGCCCGTATTAAATTTGGAATTCCTCGTAATGACGTTTTGAGGAATTCTTTTACTTAAAACGTATAATAAATAAAATTGTGATGTCTTTGCGAGTCCCGGCAAGTCGGGACGAAGCAATCCCCGCAAATCATCTAAATTACCCACGTTTGCCATTTATTTATACAAATGAAATCTTACGGATTATTACTCAACCTTTTCCAGTTTGGCAAAACTTAACAGCAGTCTTTTTATCCCGACATCCGGGAATGCGATTACAACCTCACTGTCATTATTTGCCGGCTTACAGCTTACAACAGTGCCCTGTCCGAACTGCGAATGCTTCACCCTGTCACCTGCTTTCAATTCAGGTAAATCAGCCACAGGTGCGGCAGCAGGAACAGGTATATTTCTTTCCCACGAGTACATATCGCTTCTTACCGGTCTTTCATTATATTGATTTTGCCCGAAACCGTTACCGCTGTTTTTTACAAGATTTGTTGGAATATCTTTCAAAAAACGCGAAGGGTTGTTGAGCGTACTTGCACCCATCAAATTGCGGCGAAAAGCTCTTAAAAGATAGACCTTCTTCTTTGCCCGCGTGATACCGACATAGCACAGGCGGCGTTCTTCTTCCATCTGTGCGGGGTCATCGAATGAGCGAATATGGGGAAGGATTCCCTCCTCCATTCCCACCATAAACACCACCGGATACTCCAAACCTTTTGCCTGATGCAGGGTAATCAACGTTACCGCATCGACAACATCATCAAGCCCGTCAACATCCGATACCAACGTAATACCTTCAAGAAAAGCGGAGAGCGCTTCTTCCGGTTCAAAATCAGAGTACTGTTTAGCAACCGAGCGCAATTCCAGTATATTTTCCCATCTGTCTTCATCATCGGTTAAACTTTTTATATATGCTTTGTAGCCTATTTTATTTATGATTTGGTCGAAAAGCTCATCCGGTTTCAATTCTCTGCTCATTTCTTCCAACTCGGCTATCATATTATAAAAATCAGTTAACAAACGAGCGCTTCTGGCATTGAAAGGGCTGTTAGCATAATCCTGTGACGTTGCCAAGGATTTTAAAGCCTGATACTGGGAGATATTCATCGATGAAGCCCATTCGGTAAGCAAACTGACAGTTCGGTCACCGATACCTCTTTGCGGAACATTTATTACCCTTAACAGATTGACGGTATCGCGCGGATTGTGAATCAGTTTAAGATAAGCAATAATATCTTTGATTTCCCGTCTTTCATAGAAACGCGTGCCGGCTACCAGTTTATACGGCGTGCCGTATCGGATAAAGGCTTCTTCCAGTGCACGGGACTGAGCATTGGTGCGATACATTACGGCACACTCCGAAAGCCTTGCCTCTCCGGTTTTTAATAGACGCTCAACTTCCCTTACAACGAATTGAGCCTCTTCCTGCTGAGTAAATGTTTCGATAATTTCGATTTTACCGCCCGGCTCGTTGTCCGTCCAAAGCTCGGTTTTCTTACGCTGACTGTTAGGCGATATTACACAGGAGGCAGTTGTTAAAATATTCTTGGTAGAGCGATAATTCTGCTCCAGCATAACAACTTTAGCATCCGGAAAATCCTTTTCAAAATCGAGAATATTGCGCACATCTGCCGAGCGCCAGGAATATATCGACTGGTCGGGGTCTCCTACCACGCAGATATTACGGTATCCTCCCGCCAGTAGTTTAACCAACTGATACTGCACCTGATTGGTATCCTGAAATTCGTCCACCATTACATGCAGGTAGCGTGAACGATATTTTTCCAAGACATCCGGGTGTTTTTTAAACAGCTTCACCGTTTTCATTAACAGGTCATCGAAATCGAGCGCATTGCTTTTTTCAAGCATCTGCTGATATTTTTCATATACCCTGCCGACAATCTCTTCAAAATAACTGCCTCCCTGCTGTATATATGCTTCGGGAGTCAACATTTGGCTTTTAGCATTGCTGATATGCGAAAGAATAGCAGAGGCGACATATTGTTTCGGGTCAAGATTTAAGGCTTCGAAACACTTCTTAATAAGCCTTATCTGGTCATCGTTATCGTAAATTACAAAACTTTTTTCAACTCCGATTACTGCCCCTTCCTGCCGCAATATACGAACGCAAATTGCATGAAAGGTGCCCATAGTAAGGTCTTTTACCGAAGAGCTGACCAGCGTATTCAAACGATTAACCATTTCTCTGGCAGCCTTATTGGTAAATGTAACCGCCATGATGCGGTACGGGCTTACTCCGCAAACGCGAATCAGATAAGCGATGCGGTGTGTGATTACGCGCGTTTTGCCGCTGCCGGGGCCGGCAATTATAAGCACAGGCCCGTTAATGGCTTCGACGGCTTTTCTTTGTTCGGGATTTAATGAGAAAAGTATATCCATAAGTGCATTAATTATAACACGTGGGGGATTATGAGGTCATTTTAACGATTGGAATAATAAGACGCCGCTATGAATTCGACAAGCTCACGGTGCTTGCCTTTCCAT
>JAAYAZ010000107.1 GCA_012719115.1 Dehalococcoidales bacterium | reverse complement strand
CTGTGCTATTATGAGCACTATGGAAATAGATATACTTTTCGATGAGGGTTTCGAGGAATGCCTCGACGAAAAATGGCTGCATGGTATTATCGAGGCTACTCTCAAGGCTGAGAATGCCGGAGATAATATCGAGATGAGCCTGCTTATTACCGGGCAGGATAGAATCCGGCAGCTCAATAAAGATTACCGTAAAATCGATAAGCCTACCGATGTGCTTTCCTTTGCAATGCAGGATGAACTTCCCTCCGAAGACGGGGAGGATTTTGCTTTTATTATACCGTCGTACGGCACGAAGCAGCTCGGCGAAGTAATTATCAGCTACCCGCAGGCGGTTATTCAGGCAGAGGAGCACCGGCATTCCGTTAAAAAAGAAGTAGCGGTCCTTACCATCCACGGCGTACTGCATCTTTTAGGCTACGACCATATGAAAGACGATGAAGCCGATATAATGGAAGCCAGAGAGCAAGCCATTCTCGAATCTTTATCGGGAGGTTTATTATGAGAGTGCTGGGGCTTGCCGGCAGTCCGCGCCGTAACGGTAACACCGATAAGCTATTGGCAGAGGTATTGCGAGGCGCTTCCAATAACGGGGCGGAGTTGAAAACAATTGTACTTAGCCAATTAAACATTGCCCCCTGTGAAAGCTGCGATGATTGTTTTACCGCCGGAATCTGCAAAATCGACGATGATATGCAGGATGTCTATAAAGAACTGATGCTTGCCGATAGAATTGTGCTGGCTTCCCCGCTGCATTTTATGGGGCTTACCGCTCAGGCCAAGGTAATGGTAGACCGCTGCCAGTCATTATGGGCAAAGAAGTATAAACTGCATATACCGCCGCTTGGAGATGAAAAAATCAGGAAGGGTATATTTGTTTCGGTAGGGGGACAGAGACTCCCCAATCTCTTTCAGCCGGCAATCGCCACCGTAAAAGCGCTCTTTATCAGTCTGGATATCGAATATGCCGGTGAACTGGTCTTTTCCGGTATAGATAAAGCCGGAAATATCAGCCTGGAACCGGGAGCCTTAGGCAAGGCATATCTTGCCGGGCAGAAACTTACGGAAAATTAGCAAATCTCCTTCGTTTTACGGATAAACAATCCCGCCAAAGCCAACAGTAAAACCCATAGCGTCAGTATTACAATTGATGAAATCCCTGAAAAATAGAGCCCGGGAGGCGCACCATTGCCAAAGAGTGCAAATGCTTCAAATATATTGTAGCCGTAGAGCGTATTCAATACGATGTTTCCTCCGATAAATATCAATGCAAATATTGTTACCGGCAACAAATAAAGCACGGTTTGCCATGCCGGCGGGTAGGGCCCGACAATGTTTGAACGGAAAAAACAGCGTTTGCCGTTGTTGAATTGCCTTGCTAACCACCAAAGATACATTATCAATATAATAAACAAACCGATTACCGAAAAAAGGATGCCGGTTGCGAGCGTATCCAACGCTTTCCAGTGTGCCCACCAGGGCACATTGATAGCTGTTAAATCTAATCCCAGTTGAATATTGGCAATTTCGGCGGCGATACTGTGGCTGATATTGCTGACCTGTCCGTTTACCAGCACGGCAATTCCGGTATCATGGTCAGGAAGCAGCAGCATATCTCCGGTGAAGTTTGGTGTATCACCGCAATGAAAGTGGTAGAGGATATCGGTATTACAACTGATGCTCCAGCCCATTCCGTATGCCATTTGCTCTCCGTTATCTTTGTAGAGTATGGAGGTCGAATGTAATTCATCTATATCATCGGCAGGTATTACCTGTTTGCCGTCTAAAACTCCCCTATTCAAATTAACCAGCAGCCATTTCCCCATATCCTCGGCGCAGGACATCACCCAGCCGGCTGCCCTGGCGCTTTTCATAGAGGGGATGTTGCGAACCACTACTTTGCCGTACATCGGCTGATGACCGTCGGCTTTTCCCAGCAATTTGGCTTTTTCGGGGTCAACCGTGGTATGTTTCATACCGAGCGGAGTAAATACCGCATAATCCATATACTCTTCATAGGTCTTTCCGGATACTCTTTCAATCAGCGCTCCCAGCAGACAATAGTTCAAATCGGCATATTCAAAAGCGGTTCCGGGGTCATTGTTCAGTCTTAAATTAGCCAGTGAAGCCAGCATTTCTTCGTAGCTGTCGTTGAAAATCAGTATTTCGGAAAAGATACTGGGGATGCCGCTGGTCTGGTTGAGAAGATGGCGAGTGGTAATATCCGCTCCTCTGGCATCTGCTATTTGAAAATCGGGGAGGTATTTTTGCAAGGGCTGGTCTATATCGATTAACCCCGAATCCTCCATTAGCAATACCCCCAGTGCGGTAAACGATTTTGTGAGCGATGCCAGGTCGAACAGGGTATCGGTTGTCAGCGGTTGGCCGCTATCAACACTTGTAACGCCGTAAGCGTTGCAATAGAGGATTTCGCTTCCCTGAACGATTGCTATAGCAATGCCGGGGATTTCTTCTTTTTCCTGTATTTGCTCGATATATTTATCGATATCAGAGTATTTGCTTTGTATGGTTGATTTTTCAGACGCCGCTGCACCGGCGCATCCTGCCATAATTATAGGGGCAAAGCATATCAGTAAAGATAATAATATCAGGTTTTTTAATTGAGGTTTGCATATTCGGTTAAATAAATAATTTAAAGCCATTTCAGATATCCGAGGCTAGTTTTTAGATTAGCGGGCAACGCCGATAAGCCTGCTTATATCGTCAATTTCGTTTTTACTCATAAAGTCTTTTATTCCCTCGAGGATATCGACGGGGGCTTGCGGATTGACAAATATGGTAGTTCCAACCTGTATGGCAGTAGCTCCCGCCATTAGAAATTCTATGGCATCCGTAGCAGTCGCAATTCCTCCACAACCGATAACAGGAATGCTGACAGCTCCGGCTGTTTCATATACCATTGAAAGTGCCACCGGTTTTATGGCAGGACCCGAAAGCCCCCCATTCAAATTGCCCAAAAGAGGTTTCATTTTATTGATGTCGATTGCCATACCCCTCAAGGTATTGATAAGTGACACCGCATCCGCTCCGGCAGCCTCAACTGCTTTGGCGATGCTTTTAATATCTGCTACATTCGGGGTTAATTTTACGATAACGGGCAGGGTAGTGGCTTTGCGTACGGCGTAAGTTACCGCGGCGGCAGATTCGGGATTAGTACCGAACTCAACACCGCCGGCTTTGACATTAGGACAGCTGATATTCACTTCCAACCCGCTTACCCCTGCAACATCATCCAGCAAGGCTGCCAGTTTGGCATATTCATCGATGGTTTTTCCGGCAATGTTGACTACAACCGGCACTTGCCATTTTGCCCATTCAGGGGCCTTTTCTTTTATAAGGGTTTCTGCCCCGATATTCTGCAGCCCGATAGCGTTCAGCATACCGCGGTCAGTTTCACAAACTCTGGGCTGCGGATTACCCTCTCTTGGTTCAAGAGTAGTGCCTTTGCAAATTATGGCTCCCAGTTTTTGAATATCAATCAGGCTGCTGTATTCGCTTCCGTAACCGAAGATGCCGGAAGCAGTCATTATCGGATTGGAAAGAAGCAAACCGCGCCTGTTTTTTGGCGCCAGCTGAACGGAAAGGTTCACTATAAATACCCCCGCTAATTTTTTACTGATTATAGGCTACATCTTTTTAGATGGCAACCCTCTTGAGGTTATCAGTTTTCGTATTGCGATAACCAGTGCGAAGATAACAACGCCGGTAATAATTATCGTTGCTCCGGAAGCAAGATCGAGCCAGTAGGAAAGCATCAATCCGGTAAATGTAAAGATAATACTGAAAAGTACGGAAAGCGCCATCATCTTTTTCATATCATGGGTAAACTGCCGTGCCAGCGAAGCCGGTATGGTAAGCAATGCAATTACCAGTATAATGCCGACCACGCGAATCATTACTACGATTGTCAGCGCAATCAGGCAGAGCATTGTAAGATATATTTTTTCGGTCGGCATACCGATAACGGTGCTGTATTCTTCGTCAAAAGATATTGCCAGAAATTCCTTGTACAGCAGGGCAACAACACCTAAAATAACAACGTCAAGTATCAGTATCAGCAATAATTCGGAATCCGGGACGGTTAAAATGTTACCGAACAGGTAGCTGAACAGGTCGGTGGTATATCCGGGAGTAAGCCCGATAAAGATGGCTCCCAGCGCCATGCCGGCAGCCCACAGTATGCCGATAACCGTATCTTCTGGAAGTTTGGTTTTACGGGTGGTAAGCCCCATTGCAATGGCTGAGAGCAAACCGAAACCGGTAGCGCCTAAAACGGGGCTGATACCCAGAAAGTAGCCCAGGCCGATGCCGCCGAAAGAGGCATGAGCGATACCTCCGCTGATAAAGACGATTTTCTTTGAAACGACATAAGCGCCGATGATGCCGCAGGCAACCGATGCCAAAAGCCCTGCCAGCAGCGCATTTTGCATAAAGTGATAGCCGAATATATCGAACATTACTCGTGCTCCTTCAAAACACGGTGCGGAACAGTGCCGTGTGCAATCAGGTGAATAGGGCACTGGTAGGTACCTTCCAGCACTTCATCGGATATTTCTTTCGTTCCGTGATAAACCAGCGTCTGGTTTAAACAGGCGATTTTATCTACATAAATGGAGATAGCGGTAACATCATGGGAAACCAGCACAATTGCCATTTCCTGCTGAAGTTCCTTTAGCAGGCTGTACAGTTCTCCCTGCACTTTCGGGTCCACACTCTCCATAGGTTCGTCCAGAAGCAATAGTTTTGGGTCGGATGCCAGCGCACGGGCTATAAAGACCCTTTTTTGCTGACCGCCGGAAAGCTCTCCGATTTGGCGGTTTCTGTACTGGAGCATGCTTACTCTTTCGAGCGCTTCTTCGGCTTTCTTTTTATCTTTGAGGGAATAACGGCGAAAGAGTCCTGTCTGCTGGTAGAGACCCATCAGAGTTACCTGCCAGACATCGATGGGGAAATTCCTGTCGAAATAGGATTTTTGGGGAACATAACCGATTTGTGAACGGCTTTCACAGGGGTCTTTCCCAAGTACGGTAACCGTACCGCGACGGGGCTTTAAAAGACACAGCATAATTTTAAGAAGAGTGGTTTTCCCCCCGCCGTTAGGTCCGATTATGCCGAGGAAATCCCTTTCATATATTGAGAGGTTGATATCCTGTAAAGCGGGTTGATGATTATAGTATGCCCAGACACCCTTAAACTTAACTATTTCCTTTTCTTTTGCCATAATCTATTCAAGTTCCAGCATTATGGATTCAGCCACATCCCTCATATTTGATATGTAAGATAACGGTAACGGGTCAATGTATAATACACTACCCGATATCTCGGCTGCAATTGTCTGTGCGTACGCGTCGGTCTCATGAGGGGATGCGAAGACATAATTTAGGTTATGCTCATGTGCCTGGTCGATGCAATCCTGAATAATCTTTGGGGTGGGTTCTTTTCCCTGGTGTTCGATAGGTATCTGGATTAAATCATATTCAGAGGCGAAGTAGGCAAAAGAGGGATGATAAATCAGGAAGTTGCGGTTATCATATCCTCCCAGAATATTTGTAATATCGCTGTGCAGCGTTTCCAATTCCGAAACATAACTTTCATAGTTGGATTGATAGTAATCCGCATTATCGGAATCCAAGCCCATTAAACCGTTGTAAATATTTTGCACCATTTGCCGGGCATTTAGCGGGGAAGTCCAGATATGAGGGTCTTCGTTAATTATTTCTATTCCCTCCGAACAATCGATAAGCTGCATATCCCGGTTCATATCTATGATATCGTTCATCCAGACTTCTTCGTAATCCACACCGGAACCGACTTTAATAAAGACATCGGCTTCGCTGATAAAAACCATCTGGCTGGTAGTCGGTTCGTATGTGTGAGGACTGGCACCGGCAGGGACCATTATAGTCACCTCTACCTTATCTCCGCCGATTTGTTTGACAAAGTCGGCAACCGGAGTGATAGAGGCGATTATTTTTAAGACATCACCGCCGGTTTTTGTTGTTGTTCCGGGTGTGCATCCTGCAAGTAAACCTGCCAATAGTAGGGCTGCTATTGCCGTTAAAAAAAACCTTCCGAATATTGTTTTACTATTTTTCAAGTCTTATGTTCCTCCCCGAATATATCAAAAACAGAAAGGGTAGCAATGTCTTCTATTTTTAACCATGGATTATTACGTTATTATTAGTTAGCCGGTAGGTTTTTTGTTGCACTTCGGGCAGAGCCCTACGAATTCAAGAATATGTGTTTTTATATTAAAGCCGGTTTCTGCGGTTATTTTTTTCTCCAGGTCTTCAAGGTTTGGTTCGTCGCAGGGAAAATTGATGACCACCCCGCAATTTGAGCACAGCAGATGGTGATGGTGTTGGTCGGTATTTATTTTATATTTATGGCAATCGCCTCCGGCATGAATCTTGCATACCAGCCCTAGCCTGTCCAATATATCCAGTACGCGATATACGGTTACCATGCCAATATCCGGATGATTATTTTTAAGCCCTTCATAGAGTTCCGCAGGTGATAAAAACCGGTCTATTTTTGCAAACTCTTTGATAACAATCAGCCTTTGCGGTGTAGCTTTGTAACCGTTTTGTCTTAAAACAGATTTAATTTTGTCTTCGCTGAGTTTCATTTTCTAAACCAACATGATATTAAACAAGCAGTTAAATGAAAATATTTTCAATTGCAATATTAGCAAATGTTTTGGGAGGTGTCAATGGGTTAATTCGCTTCAAATAGAATAGATTGATTATAAGTATTGATTAACTGTCATAAATAGGTTACACTTAGGATGTATGAGGGGTCATTTTTTATATTTAACGAATCGTAAAATTGATTGGAGAATAGTTGTTGCCGGCTTAACATCGTTTCCTCATTGTGGCATGGCAACGACTTTTAGCCGGCATACGCTTTTACCCAGATAGTTTTTACTGCTTTTTATGATATTCCCATTAACGATAAGTATATAAGCATATATACACTGCTTCAGATAACTTGAAGCAGCTTTAGAGCACTTATTATACGGGGGGGACAGACAAGTGAAAACTGCAAATCATAAATTAATGAAACTTCGCTTGGAGGATGACCGCAAACGACTGGAAGAACAGTTGGAGCAACTTAAAGCCAGTCGTCCGACGGAAAACAGGCGTGAAGGCAGTCCCTTCGGTAAAAGGGAAGAAGAAGCCACCGAAACTGCCGACCTGGAAAATCGTATGGCGCTCGAACATAGGACAAGTCAACAATTGGCAGAAGTAGAAAAGGCACTCGATAAGTTCGAAAAAGGAACTTACGGAATTTGTGAAATCTGCGGCAAGCCGATAAATCCCGAGAGATTGGAAGCTTTACCACAGGCATTGTATTGCATGGAGTGTAACGCAAATAAAGCAAAGAATGGATAAGCTAAAGAGCTTCTTTAAGGAGTTTTACAACAGAGGTTCGGTCTTTTTATGGGTTTCATTACCGATAGTTGCAATAGACCAGTTGACAAAATACTTAATTAAGACCAACCTGACACTCGGTCAGTCCATACCGGAATCGGGTTTTTTTCATATTACATATGTGCAAAATACCGGCGCCGCTTTTAGTATATTCCGTGACCATACCTTTTTATTATCCATATTTTCTATAATCGGCGTCATCCTGCTGCTGGTTATCGTATTCTATCTGTCTAAGCGTATCGGCTTTTTAAGGAGCAAGCCTGCCAAATTATCGCTCGGGTTGATTATGGGCGGCACTGTAGGTAATCTCATCGACCGCTTAGGTCACGGCTATGTAGTCGATTTTCTCGATGTCGATTTCTTTGCCACTTTCAACGTAGCTGATGCCGCAATTTCGATAGGGGCGGTGCTTTTGGCTATCACTTACATCAGATTAGCCCGGGATTAGCGGTTTATTTATGAAAGAAGAAATTCACGAATTGCCGGTTGAGATTGCGGGAGAGCGGCTGGACAAATATATAGCCACAAAACTTCCGTCGGTTTCGCGCAGCTTTATACAAAAATTGATAGATGAGGATAAAGTTACCGTCAATAATCGTGCGGAAAAAGCCGGTTTTAAACTGAGTGCCGGCGACAATATAATAATATGCATTCCGCAAATCGACACCACCGCTCTTAAGGCAGAGCCGATTCCCCTTGATATCATTTATGAAGACAGTGACCTTTTAGTTATAGATAAGCCTGCCGGGCTGACAGTGCATCCGGCTCCCGGACACCCCGAGCACACGCTGGTTAATGCCGTGCTATCTTATTTTCCCGAACTTGCCGATAGCGGAGGTGAACGCCTGCGACCCGGTATTGTCCACAGGCTGGATAAAGATACTTCGGGGCTGGTGATTGTCGCTAAGAACAGGGAGTCGCTGGCAAATCTTTCCGAGCAGTTTAAATCGCGCTCGGTAACTAAAATCTACCTGACGCTGGTGAAAGGCCAGATTAAACCGGAAAGCGGGCTTATCGAAGCCAATCTGGGGCGGGATAAGGCAAACCGCAAGCGAATGGCAATTACAGAAAACGGGAAGGAAGCGCGTACGCGTTACCGTGTTGTCAAGTATTATACCGAGGGGTATACATTGCTGGAAATAACACTGGAGACAGGGCGTACACATCAGATAAGAGTGCACCTGGCGGCAATCGGTTTTCCGGTAATGGGTGACACAACATATGGAATCAAATCGCCATTTCTCAGCCGGCAATTCCTTCATGCTAACCGTATCGGGTTTTATCTTCCGTCAACCGGTAAATACATTGAATTTCAATCGGAACTGCCCGATGATTTGAAGCAGGCGCTGGAAAAAATCGCTTAAGCTTTACGGATTTATACCTGGATTGTAGGCTTTTGTAGTGTTAGAATATGGAGAGTGATTTACAAAGCTTTGGCGGCGGGGGGATATGATACAGGAAGAATCAGGCGGTATTGTTCTCGAATTTGCCGGCTTCTGGCGCAGATTTGCAGCTTTCGTAATCGATGCGGCGGCTTTATCTATAGTTTTTTCAATTTGTATGCCGCTTCAGCATCTTGGATACATAAGAATATGGAATCCGGATATCTTTGATGGCATTTCGGACTGGATTATTCTGCCGCAGTTTATACTATGCAACATATTGCTGGTCGTAATTGTAATCGGTTATTTTGTTATTTGCTGGGTCTGGCGAGGGCAAACTCCGGGGAAAATGATAATGAATATCAGGGTTATTCGTCCCGACAGCTCGGATATAACGTTCCCGGTTGCATTCTTAAGATATCTCGGGTACGTTATATCTGCAGTCCCGCTGTTTTTAGGTTTTATCTGGATTGCCTTTGATAAACAAAAGCAGGGCTTTCATGATAAAATTGCCGGGACGTTTGTGGTAATTGTGCCGCAGCCAAAAATAAAAGCTCCCAATACCAGCCCCAAAACAGCAGAGGCTTAAAAAGATT
>JAAYAZ010000106.1 GCA_012719115.1 Dehalococcoidales bacterium | reverse complement strand
GTAACGAAGAGATTGGTTGTCATACTCCCCAATATTATCAGGATCCACGGTAAATCTCTGCTCAAAATGAGTAAACGTAAACTTAACCTGAATATTCAGATCCTCCTGTAATTTTTCCAATGGGACTTCCATATAAAGGAGACCGATATTCTGGTCAATGCTGGGAGGTTGTTTTACGTAAATATCCGGAGAAATGGACTCTATCACCACCTGAGTCTGGGGACCATTATTGATGGGCAAAGGGAACCAGAGGTGGTATATGCCGGTAGCCGGCAATTCGGCCCTGGGAATAGAGACTTTATGCGTCCCAAGGTAGGTGACCGGCTTTTGATATTGCTGCCAGTCAGCAGTTACTTCCTCTTCTGCAGATGCTATTATATTCAAGACCAGATCCTGATAGCTCTTTTGCTTTACAGCATCAGCGTGCATCAGTTCTAAATTACTGTAGATAAGATTACTTGCTGCATCCTCGAAATAATGGTCGCAACCGTCCCAAGAATAGTGTTCCAAATCTCCGCTTTTTATCCAGTCATCAATTTGCACAGAACTAACCTGCGGATAAGTTTCAGTGAGAACAGTTTTCATTTGTTCTGAAGTATACGGATAGATCATACGAAACAGCGTGAGCCTTTCAGCGGCCTCACTGCATTTGTTGGCCAGTTCTAACCGGTTGTCTTCCAATAACAGCGGCAATGCAAGCTTATAAAGTTCGGCAGCCTGGTTAAAATTATTTTGTGATTCATAGCTTTGGGCCTGCTCAAAAAGCTCCTCTCCTTGCGAATTCGCTGAATTATCATGACAACCGGTGAACGATCCTAACGTTAGAGCTATTACCAAGAGCATTGCTGCAATAAATTGTTTACATTTAAACTTCATTCGTATTCTCCTGTTATACAGACAGTGTAGGCATAGCTCTTAAAATAGCTACAAGCAATGCTACAAATCTTTCCTGTTACATATACCAATAAACCAGCTTTCTGTTAGTATTCGAATACCTAAACCCCTCTCCCGGACCAAAGTACAAAGCAGGTACTAAAGCGGAAAAAAGTGGTGATCCAATGATCAGACATCATCCAAACATATAATTAAGAGTTTAAGCCGGAAACCTCAGACAATCAGCCATTATTTCATTATTATTTCGGTCATGTCAATTATTCCGCTATTCTTAAATCTAGTAGCCGTTGTATAGTTTACTTTCCGAAAAAACAGGATTTAACCCGTTGGCCACAAGGGTCAAGAACGTCTATGCCGATAAGTAATAACCAATACCCTTCCTCACTTTTTTGAAATGCTTTCTCCGTTACGCCCGGTAATGGCTCTTCTTTTTGGCAAAATCCGGATGCGTATCGCACTAAGAAAACAATGAGTTAGCTTTTTCCGGAGTAGAAACCAAGTCGCTATTTAAGGCAGTCGTGAACTTCAATCCACTCCCCATAAAAAATCACTATAATCTGTTTACGGATTCTTATCCCCCCCCCTGAACCTTAATTACTTTTTCGGCAGTATCACAAACTGAAAGGTAGTTCATACTTCCGAGTTCTGTCTATCGTCAAGTACCGCCCACCATTTTTAAGGAAGAGGCTTTTTATCTGCCACCGGTGATTTCAGTTGAACGACATACATAGCCGCCAGCATAAAGACAACTCCTAAAGCGATGCGCCATGTCAACGGTTCGTTCCCCAGTAAAACTCCGAATACTCCTGCAAATAAGGGCTCCAGCGTTAAAATAACCGCGGCGTGAGTCGGTGTCAAGATGGATTGTGCCCAGGTTTGAACAAAGAAAGCTAAAGATGTCGCCAGAACGCCGGTGACAATAATAACAAACCATATCTGCGGGTCGGTCGGTATGACCATCCCGCCCGGTATTGTAATGAGCAGCAGTATGACAGCCATTGTAAGCATTTGGACTGTGGTAAGGCTGTAAGAATCGTGTTGAGGGGACCATTTCCCCAACCCTACCGTGTATAGAGCCAGGGTGATGGCACATAGAATCGTGAGCATTTCGCCTATGCCTATTCCCAGCCCGTTTAAGCTGATAAATGCCAAACCGGTAACCGAAAGTATTACCGCCAGCCAGACATTCCCGGTTATTTTCTGTTTAAGCCATAACCAGGCAAGGAAGGGAGTCATTACTATATACAATCCGGTAATGAAACCGACAACGGTTGCCGAAGCATAAACCAAAGCATATGTCTGTGTAATATAGCTTAAACCAAGGAAGATGCCGAGTATAAATCCGCGGCTTAGTTCAGGCTTTCTGGCAGCACTCAAGCTTCGCGGGCGTATCAGAAACATTATAACAGCCGCTACCGCAAACCGTAGCGCCAAAAAGTCCATTACCGGCATCTGGGCTACCGCTTGTTTTACAATAACAAAAGACCAGCCCCAGATAGCTGTAATAAAAATGAGGCCGATTATAGCCAGCTTGGTAGATTTTTTTAGATTATCAAACATAAATATTTATTAAAATACTCTTTCTAAAAACAATAATAAGCATAGTTCGATCAAAGCGTAAATCGGGAAAATGTCAAATTACAGATTCCGCGGAAAGGCAGATATCATATTTGCAGCACTTTACCGAGGAAATCCTTCGTACGTTTCTGAGTGGGAGAAGTAAAAAACAGTTCGGGGGTATTCTCTTCAACGATAACGCCTTCATCCATAAATATAATGCGGTCGGCTGCCGCTCTGGCAAATCCCATTTCATGAGATACGACAATCATCGTCATACCTTCCTTTGCCAGCTGTGCCATTACGTCCAGCACTTCTTTAATCATCTCCGGGTCGAGGGCACTGGTCGGTTCGTCGAAAAGCATTATTTTAGGGTTCATTGCCAGCGCACGGGCAATGGCTACACGCTGCTGCTGTCCACCGGATAGCTGCCCTGGGAAAACATCGGCTTTTTCCGGAATGCCGACTTTATTCAATAGCTGCATGCCAATTTCAAAAGCCTCTTCCTTTTCACGTTTGCGAATTATACGCTGTGCCAGTGTCAGATTATCAATGACTTTAAGATGGGGGAACAGGTTAAAATTTTGGAATACCATACCTACTTCAGAACGTACCGCGTTAATGTTGTGCGGATTGTTCAGGTCGATACCGTTTACTACAATAGAACCCTTATCGTATTCTTCCAGCCTGTTAATACACCTGAGCATAGTGGATTTACCGGAACCGGAAGGGCCGATTACAACTACAACTTCACGCTCGGCTACGTTCAGATTGACTCCGCGCAGAGCTTCAATCCTGCCAAAATGCTTGTGCACATCTTCTATTTTTATAATTGGCTCAGACATTTTATCTCTCGTACTTAGAACGTTTTTCTATATATGAAACAACTCTGGCTGCGATTAAAGTCATTATCAGGTAAAGAAGTGCCACCATTAACCATGTTTCTATCGGATTGAAATGAGCCGACATAAATTCACGGCCCCTTCTTGTCAAATCCGCCACCGCTACCACACTGACCAGGGACGAATCCTTAAGCAGCGCAATAAACTCATTCCCCATAGGTGGTAATATTACCCGAAAAGCCTGCGGCAGTATTACATATCTCATCGCCTGAAAATAGCTCATCCCCAGCGAACGCGCAGCTTCCATCTGCCCGCGTGGAACGCTGCTGATACCGGAGCGCACTATTTCGCTCATATAAGCGCCGTAGCAAACGGTAATTGCCATAATTGCGGTTATAATCGGATTTGCACGGTATTGAATAAGCGCTTCAATACCCGTCCACAACCCCAGTTTCTGAATAATTACCGGTGATGCAAAATACCAGCCGATAAGCTGCACCAATAGAGGAATACCGCGTACAACTTCGACATACAGTGAAGAGATACCGAAGACCAGCTTGTTATTGGAAAGTCGTCCCAAACCTCCGAAAAGCCCCAGAATAAGCATCAGAAAGTAGGAGACGACAGTTACAAGTACGGTAACCAGTATTCCGTCTTTGGCAAAGACAATAATATCTTTAAACGGAACCGGTTGCAGCATAACCAGCAGTAAAACTATTGCAATTACAACTACAACCAGCCACCACCAGGGGTCCTGGCGGATATTAACTTCTCCACCGGTGACGAAACTCAGCTCCTGGTTCGGAGCATCTTTTTTTTCTTTTTCCATTTACCAAAGCCCTGGGGGGCGGGTAGCCCCCCATGCACTATTTTTTTACTAATCTACCAGCCATTTCTGGATAAGGTCGTCGATAACTCCGTCAGCGATTGCTTCCGCTAAAGCTTCGTTTATTTTCTCCACCAGTTCGTCATTTCCTTTGGGGAACGCAATACCGTATTCCTCAATAGTAGGGAATTCAGTGACCGTTTTGAGGTCACTATACTTTGCCACGTAACCGGAAGCTACCGGCGTATCGCAAACAACCGCGTCTAATTGGCCGCTGCGCAACGCTACAAATGCCATTCCTATTTCATCGTATCCGGTTACTTTAACACCCTCTACCGCGCTGGCTTCTATGTCGCCGGTTGTGCCTGTCTGTACACCAACCGTTTTACCGACCAGTCCGGATACTCCCGATATGTCGCTGTCAGTTTTGGTAACGATAATTTGTTTTGCTACAAAGTAAGGGTCGGAAAAGTCCATATCTGACAGGCGGTCTTCCCTGATTGTAATAGATGAGATAGCTGCATCGTAAGTGCCCTGGGCAACACCGGCCAGCAGGGGGTCCCATTCAACATTGACGAATTCGAATTCGATCCCGGCACGTTCGGCAATAGCCGTAAAGAGGTCGATGTCGAAGCCGACAATTTCATTTGTATCCGTATCCACATATTCGAAGGGAGGCCAGGTGGCATCTGTCGCTACACGAATTTTTCCGGAATCCGTATTGCATGCTGCAAAGAGCATACTGCAAAGAAAAG
>JAAYAZ010000105.1 GCA_012719115.1 Dehalococcoidales bacterium | reverse complement strand
TGGCAGTGTTGACGCCGCGTGTTAAAGTTTACATAATGTTTATCCCGATTCCGGTTCCTCTCTGGATAGCGGTAATCGGCGGCGGATTGATAATGTCTTTTATGCCGAATGTTGCCTGGGAAGCTCACCTGGGAGGTTTGCTGTTCGGGCTGGCGGCCGGTTTCATTATTAAAAACCGGAGAAAACAGACTTACTACTATTAAGTACAGTTTGGCTGTTATTTCGGGGGTGAAATATGATTATAAAAAGCCTTCGTAAACTATCTTTCATTATTATCGTCTTGGTTCTTATTTTCGTTCCGGTCGGATGTAATTCCGGTTATGCCGAAAACCCCATTCAAGACAGGGAAACACTCTTTCAGGCCTCCACGATTAATGCCTTGATGGAAGGGCTTTACGATAGCGTCATCACTGTCGGGGATTTGCTGAAGTACGGTGATTTCGGTATCGGCACCTTCGAGGGTCTTGATGGCGAGATGATAGTTCTTGATGGCAAATGTTATCAGATTCAAGACGATGGAGTTGCCTATCTCAAGGAAGACAGCGTGGGAGTCCCCTTTGCCGATGTCACTTTTTTCGATAGCGATTACGATGATGAAGTTGCATCCGGCACCACTTTTGAAGAATTAAAAACGCAGATAGACGAGGCGCTCCCGACCGAAAACATCTTTTATGCCGTAAAAATCGAGGGCACTTTTACATACATGCAAACCAGAAGCGTTGCCGGTCAGCAAAAACCCTATCCGCCGCTTACAGAGGTTACGTCAGACCAGGTTGTTTTCGATTTTAATAACGTCAGCGGTACGATAGTCGGTTTCTATTGCCCCGAATATGTGGCGGGGGTGGGAGTAGCCGGATATCACCTGCATTTTATTACCGATGAGCTGAATGCCGGCGGGCATATACTTAACTTTACGGTTGAAGAAGCTACAATGCATATCGATTACACCAACGAGTTTTACCTGATTCTGCCGGGCGACGGCAGTGATTTCTACGATACCGATTTCAGCCCCGATTATTCGGATGAAATCGAAGAGGCGGAGAGCTAATCTCTGTTGTGTTATCACAAACCGTAGGGACGGGCATTGCCCGTCCGCCGTTTGCGGGCGACCATTGGTCGCCCCTACGTTTTTTGTTTGTCATATTGAGCGTAGCGAAATATCTGAATGCAATTCTATGTTCAACGCCGTTATCACCCTAAAGTGGACTTCGGATTCGATCCCGACAGGTCGGGATTTCGTTTTTTACTACGGAACTCAACATCCTTCGGCACGGCTTAGCTATTATATTCCGCGCATCCTGAGCCTGTCGAAGGACACGAACGGCTTTTTGTTATTTATATATACGGGGTGGGGAAGGGTGGCATTTTTTATTTATTACTCTGATAAATAACGGGGATGCACAAATAAAAAGTGTCATCCCCGTTATCGTTTTTAATTAAAATAACCTTATTTAGGAATATCGCACATTTTTATATCGAGCGCTTTAGCAACACCTTCACCATAAGCCGGATCAGCCTTCAGACAATTGCCGATATGCCTGATTTTGATTTCAATCGGAGCGGCATTGATATCGCGGGCTGTATTTTCAAACAGTAAGAGTTGTTGTTCCGGCTTCATCAATCTGAAGAGCATTCCCGGTTGCGTGTAATAATCATCGTCATCCTTTCTGAAATCCCAGCGATCGGCAGCGCCTTCCAGTTTCAGCGGAGGTTCACTGAAATCGCGCTGGTCCTGCCATTCACCATAGCTGTTAGGTTCATAATGAAGCTTACTGCCGTGGTTGCCATCGACACGCATTAGTCCGTCACGGTGGAAGCTGTTTACCGGGCATCGTGGGGCGTTCACCGGGATTAAGTTGTGATTTACACCGAGCCGGTAACGTTGAGCATCACCATAAGAAAACAGTCTTCCCTGCAGCATCCTATCAGGAGAAAATCCGATCCCCGGCACGATATTAGCCGGGTTGAAAGCTGCCTGTTCGACATCGGCAAAGTAATTTTCAGGGTTGCGGTTTAATTCAACCTCTCCCACTTCGATTAAAGGATAATCTTTGTGCAGCCATACTTTTGTTAGGTCAAACGGATGGAAATGATATGTCGCCGCTTCCAGTTCCGGCATTATTTGAACATATACTTTCCATCGCGGGTAATCTTTATTGGCAATGCTTTCGAAGAGGTCTCGCTGATGGCTTTCTCTATCCTTGGCAATTATCGCCTGCGCTTCTTCGTCAGACAGGTTCTTAATACCCTGCTGGGTTTTCAAATGCAACTTAATCCAGAAACGTTCGTTTTTTGCGTTGATAAAACTATATGTATGACTGCTGAATCCATGCATATGACGGTAAGAATAGGGGATACCCCGGTCGCTCATTATTATTGTTACCTGATGCAATGCTTCGGGTAGTGACGAAAAGAAGTCCCATTGATTGCGTGCGCTGCGCATATTGGTTTGAGGGTCTCTTTTAACGGCATGGTTTAAATCGGGAAATTTGAGCGGGTCACGGAAGAAAAAGACCGGCGTGTTGTTACCGACCATGTCCCAGTTGCCCTCTTCCGTATAGAATTTCATGGCGAAACCACGGATATCCCGTTCGGCATCTGCGGCGCCGCGTTCGCCCGCAACTGTTGAAAAACGCATAAAAAGGTCTGTTTTCTTTCCGACCGCTGAAAAAACCTTGGCCTTGGTGTACCGTGTAATATCGTGGGTAACAGTGAAAGTACCGAATGCTCCCGAACCTTTAGCATGCATACGTCTCTCGGGAATGACCTCACGGTCAAAATGCCCAGTTTTTCAAGATACCATACATCCTGAAGGAGCATGGGTCCCCTTGGCCCGGCAGTCAGACTATCTTGATTGTTGGCAACCGGAGCGCCGGCAGCGGTAGTAAGCTTGGGTTTCTTTTGTTTGTCCATTTAATTCTCCTTATATTTTGTTTGTTTACGGATAGTGAACATACTAACAGAATAGATACTTGAGAATAAGGATATTTATCACAAAACATTCTTATAAAGGATTGGAGTTCTAACTACATATTAACACATCTGCAATACGTTATATATGGTTTTTAAGTGAATATTTTGCAAGGGAAACAAATCGTACAATTAATAAGGAAAATAAGATTGGAAATAATTGTTATGAAAGCCAAGGTTTCGAAAGCATTATGACAGATGCTTGAGGACGAAAGGGATAAGACGGTTAGTGTGGCTGGGGGTGGGGAAGGGTAGTGGGTATATCGTGCCAATTGTAGGGACGGGCATTGCCCGTCCGCCGTTTGCGGGCGACCATTGGTCGCCCCTACGTTTTTTGTTTGTCATATTGAGCGTAGCGAAATATCTGAATGCAATTTGATGTTCGACGCCGTTATCACCCTAAAGGGTACTTCGGGTTCGATCCCGACAGGTCGGGATTTCGTTCCGTACTACGGAACTCAACATCCTTCGGCACGGCTTAGCTATTATATTC
>JAAYAZ010000104.1 GCA_012719115.1 Dehalococcoidales bacterium | reverse complement strand
CTGGGTATGGATACCGAGGTTATCAACGGCTGTACCGCCAGTATTTTTACCGGTTATGAAAATCTTACCGGTAAATCGGTAATCAGCACTCTTTTATATGAGAATAAAAATGTTACTGAAGTTGAGGAGGGGCAGGAAGCTGCAATCATACTTGATAAAACCCCATTCTACGCCGAAAAGGGCGGACAGGTAGGCGATACCGGCGTAATAAGCGGCTCCGATGGCAAATTTATTGTTAAAGACACCGTTCAAATTACTGATAAGGTGGTAGCTCACAAGGGCTATGTAGAGCAGGGTGTTTTCAAAACCGGTGACGAAGTGACCGCTGAAGTTGATACAGAGCGCAGGATGGATATTGCGCGCAATCACACGGCAACGCATCTATTACAGTATGCCCTGCGAAAAGTGCTCGGCGAGCACGTTCAACAGCGCGGCTCGCTGGTGTCTCCCGACAGGTTGAGGTTCGATTTTTCGCATATGTCTGCCATGACGGATGAAGAAATCGAGAAAGTCCAGTCAATCGTCAACTATGAAATACGCCGCAATCACTCAGTCTGTCCGGTTACAATGCCTTATAAACAGGCGGTAAAGGAAGGGGCAATTGCCCTGTTCGATGAAAAATACGGCGACGAAGTCCGGGTATTGAAAATCGGCAGCCCTTTAATCAGCGCCGAGCTCTGCGGTGGCACTCACGTTTCCGCAACCGGTGAAATCGGATTTTTTCAGATTGTATCCGAGTCCAGTATCGGTGGAGGCATTCGCCGCATCGAAGCAGTTACCGGCAGGGGAGCGGAGCAGGCGATAAAGAATGACATTATAAATCTTAAGAATGAAATACTGGCGGTTCATTCCGAGCTGGATAGAGAACGCCGCCAGATAATTGCCCTGCAGCGCGGGCAGGCAAAGCAGCATGCTGATTCTTTGCTCGATAAAGTCGAAACTGTCAATGGAATCAAGCTGCTGGTAAGCCGTATCGAGGCTGCTGATAACGATATGATGCGTGATATGGCGGACATCCTGCGCTCTAAACTGGGCAGCGGTATCGTGGTGCTGGGTGTCGTTATGGATGATAAACCGTCGTTTATAGTAGCGGTTACTCCCGACCTGGTAAAAAAAGGGTATCAGGCAGGCAAACTGGTAAAGCATATTTCGTCTGTTGCCGGAGGTGGGGGCGGCGGTAAGCCGGATATGGCACAGGGCGGCGGCAGGGATATAGATAAACTGGAAGAAGCCATCAATTCTGTTAAAGGAATATTGTAAGTTTTATATACTAATTTTTTCTAACCGGTGTTTCCCTGTGCTATTCGAATTGAATTAAAACAAATTGTCATGCTGGAGCCCCGACTTGTCGGGGCGAAGCATCTGGAGTGGGGTGGAATTTTCCCCTCCCCCCAGATCCTTCGGTCGTTTACATTCCCTCCGGGATGGTGATTATTATAAAAACATTTTTTGCGGAAATAATAAGACGTTAGTATTTATAATCAATGATGGTTATAAGAGGCAGGTCAATACATGTTTGTTTTCTTTCAGTCGTATAACAGGAGATACCGGAATGCGTTCGCTGGGGCTTGACGTAGGGGATAGGAGAATCGGAGTGGCGATGAGCGACCCGTCCGGCATAGTTGCCAGTCCGCTTACGATAATCGAACGACAAAACGATACCATCGATATAGAAGCTATTGTCGACATCGCCAAGCGTAACGAAGTAGGTCATATCATTGTCGGTTTGCCGCTTGCCGCTGACGGCGGCGTCGGCATGCAGGCTGAAAAAGTATACGATTTTGTAAATAAGCTGAAAGCAAGTATCGATATACCCCTCCAGTTCAGAGATGAAAGTTTTTCCACCGATTCAGCCAGAAAACTGATGCTGCAGACGAAGTCAAAAAAAGCTCGCAGAAATACCAGAGACGATGCTATCGCAGCGGCTTACATTCTGCAACATTTTCTGGAAGAACAATATCTTATCAATTTACAGGAGCCGGAAGCAATAGATTGAGCATCTGTAACCGTGTAACCTCTAAAATGCAAATATTCGATAAATCACTTATAAAACATCCTAAAAACTATATATGGCAGAGCTTTCTTGCCCTGATAACTATGCTGGTGCTGATGTCCTTCGTCGAGTTTTTTACCCAGACAGCCATAGTTGCCGCTCTCGGTGCAAGTACCTTTATAGTATTTGCTATGCCGTGGTCTATTACCGCTGCGCCGAGGAGATTAATCGGTGGGCACGTTGTCGGAATAATATGCGGGCTGTTATGTTATTATATATTTATCGGCGGTCCCTTGGAGGAGCTGAGTAAAAGCCATGATATAATTGTGTGGTTTGCCTATGCCTTATCGGTTTCGTTATCCCTTTTTATGATGGCTGTAACCAATACCGAGCACCCGCCGGCTGCCGCAACCGCATTGGGCATCGTAGCATACGGGTGTTCGTGGCAGACGGTAGTATTTGTAATATCTTTTGCGGTAGGACTGTCAATAGTAAAACGATTACTTAAGCCCTGTTTGAAGAACCTTTTTTAAATATAAAGCTGTGAGTGGAAATAATTGAACATTTTTAATTCTGTAAATAACTGTCCAAACACATCCGCGCGCGCCGGGGAATTGCAGACAAAGCACGGCAATGTGGAAACGCCGGTATTCTGCCCGGTCGGCAGCCAGGCGACGGTAAAAACGCTTACCGCCGAGGAAGTGAAAAACCTCGGATTTAATATGATTCTGTGCAATAACTATCACCTCTATCTGCGTCCCGGAATAGAAACGGTGGAAGAGCTGGGCGGGTTGCACCGCTTTATGAATTGGGACGGAGCGATTCTGACCGACAGCGGGGGTTACCAGGTCTTCAGCCTGTCTCCTTTAATCGAACTCTCCGATGAAGGAGTTGTTTTCCGTTCGCATCTGGACGGCAGTCGTCATTTCATCACCCCCGAAAGCGCCACACTGTTTCAGGAAAAACTGGGGGCGGATATCATTATGGTGTTGGATGAATG
>JAAYAZ010000103.1 GCA_012719115.1 Dehalococcoidales bacterium | reverse complement strand
TACTGGTAGTGGATGTTGACGGAACTTTGGTCGATAAGGACGGGAAGATTTCTGCTGCTGATGCAAAGACAATTGCCAAAGCCCAAGCGATGGGTGTTCAGGTTTCTCTTTCAACCGGCAGGGTTATAAGAGCCTGCCGCCGTATTATTGAAGAATTATCGTTGCAAGGCTATCATATATTCTTCGACGGGGCAGTAATCAGCGACCCTGTAAATGACGATGTAATTTATATGAAAACGATTGACGAAACGTTAATCAGAAGAGCAGTGGAGTTTACCAGAGCGAATAAGATTTATCTTGAGCTTTATACTACCGAAAAGTTTTATGCGGAAAAGGCAAACTGGTCGGATGCAGTTCATCGTAACTACTTTGGGGTTGACCCGGTTATCGACGACCTTGATAAAATATGCGAATGTCATAAAATTGTTAAGGCGGAACTGATTTCACGCAGCAAAGAGGAAGATGAGCAGGTATTGATGTTTAAAAACGAGTTTGACGGGGCTCTGAGGTTTTCACCGGCACATTCACCGGCGCACCCCAATATCGAATTCTTAAATATAGTTGATCCCCGGGTATCCAAAGGAGAAGCTCTGCGATTTTTAATAGAATACTCCGGCATAAAAAAGGATGAGGTGCTGGCAATAGGGGACGGGCTAAACGACTTGCCGCTTTTTGAAGCTGCCGGAACAAAAATAGCTATGGGAAACGCCTTTGATGAACTTAAAGCGCTTGCAGATGACATAACATTTGATGTGGAAAACGGCGGGGTAGCGGCGGCTATCGAAAAATATCTTCTAAAGAACGGATAGTCAGTTGTCCAAATTATAGCGTCTTCTGAGCTTTTCTATGTCGGGTGTACGCACTTGTATTTTTGACGTAGCCTTTTTCTCTGCCCTTTCGCCGGCAAAACGTTCCATTTTCCGGTACTGCGCCGCCAGAATAGTATTATCCAGGCTTGCTACGTATTGAGGGCATTTTTGGGCAATAAATAAAGCGTTGTTGTCGGTGGAAACTTTTTGCAATGTCATATAACGCTGTCTCATAGCTTCAATGCTGCCTTTGCGCTGAATCATTTTAGCTTCCAAAAGTTCTTTATTAACCGCTTCCTGTGATTCAGTACAACTTTTGGGTCTGGCGCGGAAATAATTATCTTCGTTAGTCCCAAACACTATATAGTCCCCCGTTACCAATCCTTTATGGCTAACTATATTTAATTACATCTAATTTAGTATTTAACAGTCATAATGTCAAGGGGTTCGGTTATTATTTTGAATAAATATTTGTAAAAAGCGATTTTATAACAAGGGAAATAAAGATAATTAAAGGTATTCCTTGATTTTTTGTGCCAAAGGCAGGTTTATACCTTTTACCGACAATAGTTCTTCGATATTTGCGGATTTAATCTCTGCTACAGACCCGAATCGCTTAATCAGCGCTTTCTTACGTGCAGGACCGATTCCGGGTACCCCGTCAAGTGAAGAAACAAATGTTTGTTTCTTATGGAGGTTATGATGGTAACCGACAGCAAAACGGTGCGCTTCATCTCTCACACGTTGCAGCAGTTGCAGAGCGGGGGAACTTTTAGGCAATACTATCGGTTCGGAAATGCCCGGAGTAAATATCTCCTCATTTTCCTTTGCCAAACCGATGACTGTTAAAGACTCAACATCGGTGTTTTTAAGTATTTCAATTACCGAACTGAGTTGGCCTTTGCCTCCGTCGATAAGCATCAGGTCCGGCATTATTTTCCAGGTATCCGCGGTATCCTGTTTGTTTTTATTATACCTACCGAACCGTCGCTTGATAACCTCCTGCATCATGGCAAAATCGTTGGGCTTTTGTAATGTCTTAATGCGGAAACGTCGATAATGAGCCGTTTTAGGCCGGCCTTTTTCAAATACTACCATGCTTCCGACGGCATCTTTTCCCTGAATATTGGAAATATCATAACCCTCGATTCTTAACGGCAAAACAGGCATTTTAAGAACTTGTTGTATCTCATTTAAAGCTGTATCTATATTATTCTGGCTTGATATGCGTTTAATCTTGAGTTCTTCCAATCCCCGCCTGGCATTTATAGAAACCGTATCTACAAGTTGCTTTTTATTTCCCCTGGAGGGGGATTGTATCTTCACTGCGTTGCCTTTTTTCTTGCTAAGCCAGCTTTCGATTACGGTTTTATCCAGTATCGGGTATTGTAGGACTATAAGAGACGGAATGTATGTTGCGGAAGAGTAGAATTGTTTTACAAAATCAGTCATTACCTGCATAGGTTCTTCGGATTGAGCCCCCTGCATTGTAAAACCTTCTCTGCCGATTATTTTCCCGGCGCGGATAAAAAATATCTGGGCATAGGCGGTGTCTTTTTCCTGTGCGAAGGCGATTACATCCTGTTCGCCCTTTACCGTAACAGCAAGCTTCTGCCAGTTAATCACTTCTTTTATCGCTTTTATGCGGTCTCTGAGTACTGCGGCCTTTTCATATTCCAGTTTTGAAACAGCCTCTTTCATATTATTTTCCAGTTGCCGCACAACTTTGTCCTGTTTTCCCTCTAAGAACAATATCAGCTTTTTTATAGACTCATTATATTCCTGTTTGGAAATTGCCTTTATACAGGGTGCGGGGCATTTGTGTATATAGTATTCCAGACAGGGGCGGGTTATTTTTTTACTTAAATCTTTTGAGCAGGAGCGGAACGGAAAAATATCCTTGATAATTTTCAGTGTTTGCCTGACGGAATAGGCGCTTGAAAAAGGACCGAAATAACGTGCGCCGTCATCTTCCAGCCTGCGCGTTATTTGAACTTGCGGATATTCCTCATTAGTCGAGATTTTCAGGTATGGAAAAGTTTTATCGTCCTTCAGCCTGATATTATAATAAGGCTTATGCCTTTTAATAAGATTGAGCTCAAGAATTAGAGCTTCCTCCTCCGATGCTGTAATGAAGTAGTCGATGTCATTTATACGCGGCACCATATGGGTAATCTTAAAACTCTGTTCCTGTGAATTGTTAAAATAAGACCTGACGCGGTTTTTCAGATTAACCGCTTTGCCGACATAGATAATGCCACCATCACAGTCCCGCATAATATAAACGCCGGGGTTTTCCGGTAATCGCTCTACTTTTTCTGTCAATAGACTATTTATGGTGTTGTCCAAAATTAATTCCTTCGGATTACTTACATTATTGTATCACAGGGTAACTTGAGGGTGAATGAGTGGATCGCTAAATATAACTTCCCGGGAATAAAAAGTCTGCTCCGACTCGTAAGAAGCCGGGGCAGACAGCCTGTTGTTTCGCAAAAAAGAATTATTGGGATTCGGAAATGTTGTTCAAGGCATCGATGTGTTTTGAAGTTTCCTCTGCTTTACTCAGCAACTGTTCTGAAAGAGATGTAAGCGTGCCGGCTGCTTCTATGATAGTTTTGACTGAGAAGGCGGCAAGGGCTGCAATTTCTGAAGCTGCTTGAGCGGCTTTATCGGCGGCTGCTTCTCCGGCTTTACGTAACTCATCGGTTTTTCTGGTAGCATCGTCGGAAAGTCTTTGAAAAACCTGGATTGCTTCCTTGGCTGCTTTTTCCGCTTCTTCTGCTTTGCCGGAGGCTCTTTCAGAAGCAGCTATGGCATTGTTTGCTACCATTTCAGCCTGGCTTACGGCATCAGTTCCGGCTTTTACGGCCCTGTCTGCCGCCAGTTCACTGGCTTGGCGCATTTCCTCTGCCTTGCTGGTAGCATCGTCCGATAATTGTTTGAAAACATCAACGGCATTCTTTGCCGCTTTGTCCGCTTCCTCCGCTTTTTGGGCAGCCTGTTCGGAAGCTGCAATTGCTCCGTTAGCTATTAATTCAGCTTTATTGGCGGCATCTGTAGCTGCTTTTGTTGCCTGTGCTGCTGCTTGCTCGCCTGCCTGTTTGGCTTCCTCGGCTCTTTTACTGGCTTCGTTGGAGGCATCGGTTGCGGAAACGGCCGCGGCATTGGATGCTTTGGCTGCTGCTTCAGCCCGACGTGCTGCTTCGGCAGCGGCTTCAATATTGGCATCCATTTCGTCAAGTATTTGAGGCAGGGGCTTGGTAAGGATTTTTGCCCCTTTATATTGTGTTTCTTCATCGGAAGCTGATTTTGTCACCGGTTGATTTTTACTTTCATCATTTTTTGAAGACATATATCCTCCGTCCCGACTGAGCATTAACTATTTTTTATTTTAACTCAGAGTGACAATATAAATAGTATTATTAAAGGAAGTACTTGTCAAAGGATATTTACAGCTACTTAATTATTTTATCGAGTTATGTTAAAATAGTGGAAACTATGGCAGTGAGGAGGCAGCATGAAGGAAGATATTGAAAGCTTTTTAAATTACCTTACTGTGGAAAAAGGCTTTTCAGGCAACACGGTTGAAGCCTATCGTAACGATTTACTGCAGCTAATGGCTTTTTTTGAAGCGGAATGTATGGGTAAGAATATAATTCCGTCCTGGGAGATTTTTAGCCGGCAAAGTATGTTGAGTTATATGTTGAACCTTAAGGAAAGAAATTATGCTGTTACCACTATGGCGCGTAAAGTTGCGGCAGCGAAATCATTTTTCGGTTTTATGGTGTCTGAGGGGAAATTAAAAGAAGACCCGACAGATAACGTAAGCTCTCCGAAAGTTGGCAAGCCTTTACCGGATGCGCTTTCTATAAGCCAGGTAAGGCATTTAATAGAACAACCTGCCAAGTCAACAACTCCGGATGCCAGGCGAGACAGGGCAATGCTCGAACTGCTTTATGCCAGTGGTATGAGAGTAACCGAACTTGTTTCATTGAATCTGGGGGATGTCGATATCAATAACTGTTTTGTGCGTTGCTTCGGTAAAGGCAGCAAAGAAAGAATGATCCCTATTTATCCTCAAGCGGCAAAAATTATCGATGAGTATGTAAAAGAGGTCCGTCCTTTATGGGCACACAGGGAAACAGAAAAAGCCTTGTTTTTAAACCAGCGTGGAGAACGCTTAACAAGGCAGGGTTTGTGGCAGATACTTAAAAATTATGCAAAAGATGCGGGGCTGGATAAACAGGTAACTCCGCATACTTTAAGACACAGCTTCGCCACGCATATGTTAAGCGGAGGAGCAGACCTCAGGTCGGTACAGGAACTATTGGGGCATGCCAATATTTCTACTACTCAAATATATACACATCTTACGTCGGAGCATGTCCGAAATACCTATGAGAAAGCCCATCCCAGGGCTAAACAATCTTAATTATAGCGAGTTCAGGGAGGTCTTTTATGGCGGCAAAGCAAAAACGAGGCAAAGGGAAATATGCCTACCAGGCAAAAAAAACAGGCGGGCAAATCGAGAAGCCCGTAAATGAGTTGAGGGCTGTTGTTTCCGATAATGATAGAGATAAAAAGGAAACAAACGATAATGTAAAACAAGAGGCCGATGTTCTTTCGGTTAGAGACAACGTTGCTGTTATGCCTGTTAATATCGGCAAAATTGATTTAATATATGAAATAAAACGCATTGCTGTTTTTGCAGCAATTATGATTGTATTGTTAGTTATTTTATTTATTGTGCTAAAATAAGCTGTTAATTGAGGTTTGCTCATCATGGATTACGAGGCAGCCAGAAGTGCGCTGGTCAGTAGCTTAAAAGGTTCTATAAAAGATGAGCAAGTTATAAAAGCCATGTTGCGCGTGCCACGGGAGTTATTTGTTCCCCCGGAAGAAAAGCACCATGCTTATGATGATAGGCCTTTGCCCATTGGTATGGGGCAGACTATTTCACAGCCGTACATAGTGGCTCTTATGACTGAGGCCTTGGAGCTTACAGGCAGGGAAAAAGTCCTTGAAATTGGTACGGGTAGCGGATACCAAACCGCTATCTTAGCTGAATTAGCCGGGTTTGTGGTTACAGTAGAACGAATTCCTGAGCTTGCCCGGGTAGCCGGAGACAGGTTAAGTGCACTTGGATATAAGAATATTGTTGTTCAGATAGCCGAACCAAATATAGGCTGGCAGGCTGAAGCGCCTTACGACGCGATAATAGTTACTGCAGCAGCACCGTTTGTTCCGGAAAAACTTCTAAATCAACTTGCGGTTGGAGGAAGGATGATAATACCGGTAGGTTCTCGTTATGAACAGGACTTATATAAAGTCATCAAACATAAAGATAAAAACGAAATCCAGAATTTGGGTGGATGCCGTTTTGTTTCTCTCATCGGGGAAGATGCCTGGGATGAAGAATAGTTACGAAGTAACCGGAACAGGCACAATGCCTGATTCTTTTTGGCATAATTTCCCCGATTTAGGTATCAAAAAATGGGTTATAATCTCCTCGGTCCTTTTTTCTTTAGGATTGTTATTCGGTGTTCTAAGCCCCGGAATCGATGCGCTGGCGAGCTTGGATTATCTGATGGAAATCGCCGATAGTACGGCAACCCTCTCATCATTCGGCTTGTTCCTATTTATCATTATCAATAATGTCTTCAAGATGATACTATCTTTTGTATTGAGCCCGTTATTATGCATTTTTCCTATCTTATCTCTGGTAATGAATGGGTGGATAATATCGAATGTTGGTCATTTATTCGCAGAGCAGTATTCGGTCGGCTTTTTTATGTTGGGGATATTGCCTCATGGGATTATTGAAATTCCAGCATTTATTATCGGTCAGGCTGCGGCTTTAAGTCTGGGCAGTATGGCGATAGCGGCGGTATTTATTCAAGAAAAAAGACCTGAGTTGTTTCAAAATCTTCGAAAAAATTTGAAATATATCGGCATAGTAATTGTATTACTTATAATAGCAGCCGGAATCGAAGCCTTTATCACTCCGTCAATATTGGGACTGTTGACATAAATATTAACCTGGCAAGAATTGCTGTATTAAAAAGCATTATAATATTCTTGGAAATAAAAAAGGAGAGCAGGTGGAAAGATGAAACAGTATCAACCGGAAAACATTCGCAATGTAGTTTTGCTATCGCATAGCGGTGCCGGGAAGACATCGCTGTCGGAGGCAATGTTATTTAATGCCGGGGTAATCAACCGTCTGGGGAAGGTCGATGCCGGCACTACCACTTCGGATTATGACCAGGATGAAGTTAAAAGAAAAATAAGTATCAGTACATCCGTACTCCCATATGAATGGAACGGCAACAAGGTAAATATTCTGGATACGCCGGGCTACTCCGATTTTGCGGGCGAGGTCGAAGCTGCTGTAAGAGTTTGCGAAGGGGCAGTCATTGTTGCGGCGGCATCTTCCGGGATAGAAGTCGGAACCGAACAATCGTGGTCATACTGTGAAAATGCCAGCCTGGCACGAATATTTTTTATCAACAAGATGGACCGGGAAAACGCAAACTTCGATAAAATAACTGGCGAGATTCAGGCAAAATTCGGTCCCAAATGCATACCGATTCAGATGCCGGTTGGCGCACATACAGATTTTAAGGGCGTTGTCAGCCTTATTACTATGAAATACTATGCCGGAGAAAAAGGCGAGGAAGCTGATATTCCTTCCGAAATAAAAGAGCAGGTAGTATCTTTACGCGAGAAGATGGTAGAGGCAATTGCCGAGGCGGATGATGACCTGATGGAAAAATACTTAAACGGCGAAGAATTGAGTGAGGAAGAATTATTATCTACCTTAAAGAAAGCAATAGCTGAAGTTAAACTATTTCCCATTTTAGCCGGTTCGGCTTTACAGAATGTTTCGGTAACCAGGTTGATGAATGTAATCAATGAATACCTGCCCTCACCGAAAGACAAGAAAATAGACATTTCGGAAGATTCAGCAATTAAAGATATCACAATAGGTACGGAAGGTCCGTTGGCTGCACTGGTTTTTAAGACCAGCGCCGACCCTTATGTAGGTAAGTTGACCTACTTCAAGGTATTTTCCGGAGAACTCGAAAGCAATTCTCAGGTTTGGAATGTCAATCAGAACAGCCTTGAAAGAATCGGACAGTTGTTTGTAATCAGAGGAAAAAGCCAGGAACCGATAGCAAAAATAAGCGCCGGTGATATGGGTGCGGTTGCCAAGCTGAGCATTACGGCAACCGGTGATACGCTTTCTATGCATGAAAAACAGGTTAAGATAGTTCCGGCTTCACATCCAAAGGCACTTTTCAGTGTCGCAGTATTACCCAAAACAAAAGCCGATGTCGATAAACTGGGGCCTTCTCTTACCAGACTTACAGAAGAAGACCCGACACTTATGGTACACCGCGATGCCGATACAGGCGAAACAATTTTATCAGGTTTAGGGGAGACACAGGTGGAAGTTGCAGCGGAAAAAATGATGCATAAGTTCAGTGTCGGTGTCGAACTGAAAACGCCAAAAGTTCCCTATAAAGAAACGATTACCAAGGGGGCTAAGGGTGAGTATAAGCATAAAAAGCAGACCGGCGGCCATGGGCAATATGGACATGTCATACTCGAACTGGAGCCGATGCCGGAAGGAGGGGAGAATCCGTTTGAAAATAAGGTTGTTGGCGGCACCATCCCCAAGAACTATATACCGGCAGTCGAAAAGGGTGTGCAGGAAGCTATAAAAGAAGGGGTTCTGGCAGGCTATCCGATAGTTAATGTTAGAACACTGGTGGTTGATGGAAGTTTCCATCCGGTTGATTCTTCCGAAATCTGTTTTAAAATCGCCGGAGCAGGTGCTTTTAAAAGGGCAATGGCAGACGGCAATCCAATACTGCTGGAGCCGATTGTAAATATGAAGATAACCATACCCGGGGACCACACCGGGGATATCATCGGCGACCTTAATACCAAACGTGCAAGGGTACAGGGAATGAATCCGGAGGGTGATTATAATGTAGTCGATGCTCAGGTGCCGATGGCTGAGATACTGCGTTATGCCATCGATCTGAAATCGATGACTCAGGGCAGGGGTTCTTTCAGCTTTGAGTTTGACCACTATGAAGAGGTACCTGCCCATATAACTCAAAAAATAATTGCCGAAAATGAGGCGGAAAAGCAAAAGCTGGCTGAGGGAAAAGCTTAATAAATCCTGCTGATAGATAATTTAAAAGACCGGCGGAGCGAGGAATCATTCTGCCGGTCTTATTTTATAAAAACAAGTGGAGGAAAGTTTTAAACATTTATTTGGTATTTTATAATCACGGAAGAAAAATAACAGGCTATATGAAGGAAGCGCAGATTATGCGGTCTATACCGCTTAAATCGGGGATGACCTCTATATCTTTAACGGAATCGATTTCTTTAAGCATGCCAACAACAGAATCTTTCTGCCCAAGTCCTATTTCAAGCAACAAATGACCGCCAATATTTATTTTAGCTTCGACCTGTTGACACAGAAGTCTTATTACATCCAGTCCGTCTTCTCCTCCGTCGAGTGCAGGTCTCGGCTCGCACGAATCGGCATGGATATCCTCTTTTTTAACATATGGCAGATTGGCGGCAATGATATCCGCTTTTACCGGCAACGGTTCAAGAAGATTTCCGCATAGCAGGGATATTCTCTCATGCACTTTGTGGCGGTGACAGTTGATGTCGGCTATTTTTAAAGTGTCAAAGGAAATATCTACAGCAAAAAACTTGGCGGATGGCAGGCTGGTTGCCAAACTAATAGCGATGGCTCCGCTTCCCGTTCCGATATCTGCTATAACCGGGTGTTCATATTGCTGCGCCAAAGACAGGGCTTTTTCAACCAGATGCTCTGTCTCGGGGCGGGGTATTAAAACATCACTGTTTAGGTAAAAATGGAGCCCGTAAAACTCTTTATGGTTTGTTATATAGGCGGAGGGTTCACCCTTAATCCTGCGATTAATTACTGATTCAAGCGAGCTTAACTTATCGGATGGGAATTTCTGCTCTATGTTTTGATAAAGCATAACGCGGTCGTAGTTTAATATGTGCCTCACAAGCACTTCGCTTTCCAGCCAAGCGTCGTCGATACTGTTTTCGGTGAGAATATGAAAGGTTTTATTCAGGCAATCCCTGATAATCATTCCTGGTGCGACTCTAATAATTTTGCCTGTTCATCTGCGGCAAGCGAATCCAACAAATCGTCGAGGTTGCCTTCCATAAAACCGGGAAGGTTGCGTAAAGTGATTCCTCCTCGGTGATCGGTAATCCTATCCTGAGGGAAGTTATAGGTGCGGATTTTTTCCACGCGTTCTGCGGTACCGACCTGGGAACGTCTTTCTTCAACGATATCACCTTCCTGCTTACTTTGCTCCATATCCAAAAGCCTTGCTCTTAAAACGGACATCGCTTTAGTCTTATTCTTTAGCTGCGAACGTTCATCCTGGCAGATAACAACTATGCCGGTTGGAATGTGAGTAATACGTATTGCAGTGGCCACTTTGTTTACATTTTGACCGCCGGCACCGCCGCTGTGAAATACATCGATTCTCAAGTCGTTCTGGTTGATATCTATTTCAACCTCATCGGCGACAGGCAATACCGCTACGGTAGCGGTAGATGTATGAATACGTCCGGATGCTTCGGTGGTAGGTACTCTCTGTACGCGATGTACTCCTCTTTCGTATTTTAAACGGCTGAAGGCACCCCTGCCGCGGATTTCAAATATTACTTCGCGTATACCGCCGGTCCCTATTTCGTTAATATTGATAATATCCGTAGCCCATCCTTTAATTTGTGCATATCGGGTGTACATACGAAACAGGTCAGCGGCAAAAAGTCCGGCTTCTTCTCCACCCGTTCCTGCCCTTATCTCCATAATAATGTCTTTTTCGTCATTGGGGTCTTTGGGGAGAAGAAATAGTTTTAAATCCTGGTGTTGTTGTTCAATATCTGATTCAAGGCTATCTATTTCCTGTTTTACCATAGACAACATTTCCTCATCAAGGTTGTCATTAAGCATGGCTTTTGTTTCCCGGAGCGTTTTAACGGATTGCCGATATCGACGGTAAAGCGTTACCAGTTCCTCCAACCGGGCTCTTTCCTGTGCCAACTCCTGCATTTTTTTGGGATTTGAAATAGCCTCCTCGGTTGTCATTTCAGACTCAAGCTCGATATACTGTTGTTCGATTTTAGCAAGACGTTCTAACATTTATTAATTATATCCCTCTAAATTATTCTTGATTATTATAACATAAGCAAACGCAATGCCCGATTACAGCATTGCGTTGATTTAACCGAGTATGTTTTAGACTATTTACAGCATCGAATTATTATAACTGACTATAGTATTCGGGGAAATGAGTCTTCCGGTTTTAATACGTTGGCCGTAGCCGATAATTGTGTTGCTGCCAAGTACGGCACCTTCTATAATACTGCCGGAACCTATATGGCTGTTGCTGGCTATAATCGTATGCTTCATTTTTGCGAAAGGTTCGACATGAACGGATTTCCATAGGATACAATCATCTACGATTGAAGAGTTTGAAACCTGGCAGTTGGGACCGATAACAACCGGACCGTTAATTTGAACGTATTCTCCTATAGTACAGTTATTACCTATTACAACCGGACCTGTAATCTGTGCCGACGGATGTATGATACAATTTGAACCGGTTGTTATTTTTTTGCGGTTGTTATTAAAACTGTACTGGTTGCTTTTACCGTTAAGCAGGTCGTAGTGCAATTGAAAGTAGTTTTCCGGTTTGCCGATGTCCATCCAGTAACAATCCGCAGTGTAGGCAAAGACATCCTTCTTTTCCCGCAGAAGCAAAGGGAAGATGTCTCTTTCAAAACTGCAATTGGTTTGAGAAGGTATAAGCGACATAACTTCGGGTTCAATAATATATGTGCCGGCATTAATCATATTGGTAGTAATATCATCAGGATTGGGTTTTTCCAAAAAACGTAAAATCCTGTTTTGACTGTCAGTTTCTACCAGCCCGTAACTGGTCGGGTCATCAACCGGTGTTAAAGCAATGGTAAGCATGGCATTGTTTTTCTGGTGCTCATCCATCATCGCGGTTAAATCCAGGTCGGTGAAGATATCGCCGTTGAAAACGAGCGTAGGCTCATCTATAAAATTTCCGGCGTTCTTGACGGCGCCGGCAGTCCCCAATGGTATATCTTCAATAGTGTAGGACAGATTTACGTCAAAACGGCTGCCGTCTTCAAAGTAATCCTTAATAGGTTCTGCCAGATAACTTACGGCAAGAGTTATATCACTAACTTTATGCGATTTTAAACGTTTAATAAAGTATTCAAGGAAAGGGATGTTCAAAACCGGAACCATTGATTTTGGAGTATTTACAGTTAATGGCCTTAATCTGGTACCGAAACCGCCACTTAAAATTACTGCTTTCATTTTCTAATATCCCCTCCTTGAAAAAGATGAGTTATATTCCTTGGCCGAATGACAATAGTATATAATATTGAGCGCTGTTTTAAAAGAATTTAAATTGCACTGTATCGGCTTTAAGGCTTATAATTACTGCAATATTGTTAGAAACAAAACGCCTATAGCTGTTTTTTTGTAATATAGATAACCGGTTCGTATTTTTAAAACAACAGGGAGAGTTAATAGCATTGAATAAAACACCGACAAAAAGAAAAATATCACCCGTATCCCGGGAAAAAAGAAGAAAAAATTTTAACGATATAATTAAATTTGCCGTTTATTCGGTAATTGCCATAGTAGTCGGTCTGGTGGGGGTTGGGGTACATCAGTGGTATGAAGATGAGTATAAACCGATGCATGAAACTGTTATCGAGGTAAAAGGCACAGAGTTCGATATGGAATACTTTATTGAAATGCTCAGATATGTATCGGGTGAGAACTATCAATATGCGGAATATTTTACCGACTACGCCCTGCGGTACATAGAATATTATGAAATGATAAAACAGGGTGCGGAGGAATTGGGAATTACTGTTTCGGAAAAAGAAATCACCTCCATAATAAAAGAAAATGATTACAATAATACACCGGTTGCCAGAGATATGATAAGAGCCAGTCTTCTTGTTCCCTTGCTGGAGGAACATTTCGGTGCAAAAATAGATGCAACCGCTGCTCACAGTTATGTGCAGGCGATGTTTTTGGAAAGCGAAGCACAGGTTGAAGAGATAAAAACCCGGATTGCCAACGGTGAATCGTTTGAAGATATTGCGGCAGAACT
>JAAYAZ010000102.1 GCA_012719115.1 Dehalococcoidales bacterium | reverse complement strand
CCATAAAAAAGCTAAGTAAAAAGAATTATCTGCTAAATAATAAAAAAAGGCTTGTAAAGTATTGACAAACGCAGGTCTAAATGTAGTAGAATGGTAGAAAGTGGTAGAAAGTGGGAGAAAAAGGGGAAATAAGCAACCTTTTTCGGAGGCGGTGGGAAAATGAAAATGAGCAGGTCAAATTAAAGGATTTATGGAAATGTTTTTCGGTGAATTCGGTTACAGGATGGATGAAAAGGGCAGGATACCTCTGCCGCCGCGTTTCAGGGCTCAGTTAAAAGACGGGCTGGTTTTAATGCCCGGCGTGGATAACTGTATTACAGCCTATACCATGACCGAATGGGCGAGGATAGCCGAATCTCTTAACACTAAGAGTGGGGTTACTCGCAGTAAGGTCAGAAAGCTAAACAGGGCTTTATTCTCTACAGCTTTCCACATCAATATTGACGGGCAGGGCAGAATAAGTTTGCCGGTACAGTTAAGGGAACATGCGGGAATAGATGAAGAAGTGATTGTGGTAGGTGCCAATAACTGTTTGGAGTTATGGAACAAAGTTGCATGGGAAGATGAAAAAGCCAGCAGCCGTGACAAGGTGTGGGATATAATCGAGAACCTGGAAGAGAATGAAGAGGCTTAATTGCGGATGAGGTCATATAAAGTACATATTCCTGTAATGCAGAAAGAGGTTATCGAAGGCCTGTCGGTTCAACCCGGCGGCCGTTACATCGATTGTACCGCGGGGACCGGCGGTCATGCCGGCGCCATATTGAAACACAGTTCCCCCGGTGGCCAGCTTCTGGGAATCGATGCCGATCCTTCTGCTGTCGAAGCAGCGCGCAAGCGGCTTAGCGGATACGGCAGTTCGGTTGTGATAGAAAATGACAATTTCGTAAACCTCGAAAAGGTCTGTGCAAAATACGATTTTATGCCTGTCCACGGTGTTTTGTTGGACCTTGGACTTTCCTCCTTGCAGCTTAACAGAAGCGGCCGTGGTTTCAGTTTTCAGTTTGCGGCGCCGCTGGATATGCGTTTCAGCCCGGAGCAGAAAATTACGGCAGCCGATATCGTTAACAAGTATTCGGAAGAAGAACTGGCTCACATTATCAGGGAATACGGGGAAGAGCCCGGCAGTAACCGTATTGCCAGGCATATTGTAAATGAGCGGCCAATCAGCACTACCATTGAACTTGCAAAAATTGTGGAGCAGGCTGTCGATTTCAAAAGGGGCAGAATCCATCCGGCAACCAGGACTTTCCAGGCTCTGCGAATTGCGGTGAATAATGAACTGGAACATCTACGGTCGACGCTGGAACAGGCTGTCAATCTTTTGGGTTATGAGGGAAGACTGGTCGTTATCACATATCATTCTCTCGAAGACCGTATAGTGAAGCAGTTCATGCAGCACGAAGCCAAAGATTGTGTCTGCCCGCCGGAAGCAATGGTTTGCAACTGTCATCACTCTGCCGTCCTGAAACTTATTAACAGGAAAGTTATTACCCCTTCGGTTGAAGAGATAAGCCAAAATCCGCGCAGCCGCAGCGCCAAGCTCAGAATTGCACAGCGCACGGCAGCTCATCTGGAGTGGGGCGGGGTATCGGAAAAGACGCACAACCCCGGTGAAAAAAATAACAAGTTTTGGCACAAGCCTTCTATGATGAAGGATGTATGCGATGCGGCTTTAATTCTGTAAATTAACAATGCGATGATCTCTGATATATGGAGGTCTAAAGTATGTGAAAAATAAAAATAAAGTAATTATACGGAAACAAAAATAAGGAGAGGAGGAACCAGATGAATAAGCGGTCTATAATAGCTTCGATTGACGTTGGCACTACTAAAATCTGCACCACAATTGCCGAAACAACCGGCAACGGTGATGTTTATGTTGTCGGTGTTGGTATTACACCATCAAGCGGTTTACATAAGGGTTTAGTTGTCAATATAAACGAAGCCAAGGAAGCGATTCGAAATTCCGTTAGGAAGGCGGAGCAATCCTGTAATTACAAGATTGAGTCGGCATATGTAGGTGTTACGGGAAGGCATGTGGATTCGGTAAATAATACAGGGGTGGTGGCTATAACCCGTAATGACAGATTGGTCAGATCGGACGATTTGAAGAGAGTGCTTTCCAGCGCTCAGAGTGTTAAGGTCCCCAATGACAGGAGACTTCTACATGTAATTCCCCGCGGTTACTCTGTTGACGGACAGGTTGGAGTTAAAAACCCGGTTGGCATGTACGGTTACAGGTTGGATGTTGAAACGCATATCATAACTGCGGCAGCAACATCAATTCAGAATCTGGTTAAATGTATCAGGGGTATCGGTCTCGATATAGATGATCTGGTACTTGAACCGTTGGCATCCAGCGAAGCTGTCCTGACAGAGGATGAAAAGCAGGTCGGTGTGGTACTTGCCGATATCGGCGGAGGAACCACTGACATCTGTATCTTTAAGGATGGCAGCATCTGGCACAGCGCAATCCTCCCGGTTGCCGGTTATCAGCTTACACGCGATATCTCCATCGGGCTCGGGTTACCGTTCGAGGTAGCCGAAGAAATGAAGAGGCGTTACGGCAGTGTTATGCCGGTGTACGAAAGCAAGATCGATGCCAACAGTCCGATTTCAGAAGATGGTCACGGTGTTTCATACAACGACCTCTGCGATATCGTCAGAGCCAGAGTTGACGAAATCCTGAGGCTCATCTTCCTTGAAATGCCCGGGTCCAATTATGAGTCGATAGTACCGGCAGGTCTGGTACTTACCGGCGGCAGCTCTAATCTTTCAGGCATTGAAGTTTTAGGACGCGATATCCTCAAACTGCCCGTCAGGGTCGGTTTACCGAATCACGTGTCCGGTATTACAGATTCACTGAACGATCCTGCTTATGCAACCAGTGTCGGTTTGCTTTTGTGGGGCGCCAAAAATCAGAACACCAAGAAGTGGAAGAGCAACTGGTTCAAAGACAGGATGAAACAGGTTACCAGCAAGCTGGTACAAATATTCAAATAAAAATAACAACATAGAAGGGTAGGAGGATAAAAATGGCTAAGACAAGTTTTGTACCAAACCCGGCAAAGATTAAGGTTATCGGCCTTGGCGGAGGCGGTTGTAATGCGGTTACCCGCATGGTCAGGGAAGAGATTCAGGGTGTTGAATTTATTGCAATGAATACCGATGCACAGGCGCTGGCAATAACAGAGGCTCCCACCAGGATTCAGCTGGGAGAAAAGTTAACCCGCGGGCTGGGCGTCGGCGGCGACCACCTGAAAGGTCAGAAAGCGGCTGAAGAAAACAGGGACGAACTGAGAGATCTTATCTGCGGAGCTGATATGGTTTTCATCACGGCAGGTATGGGAGGTGGTACCGGAACCGGTTCCGCATCCGTAGTTGCCGAAGTTGCCAAGGAAAGCGGCGCTCTGACAATTGCGGTTGTTACCAAACCGTTCACATTTGAAGGAGCACATCGCACCGAGGTTGCCAAAGACGGTATCGCTAAATTACTGCCGAAGGTCGACACGCTCATCATCATTCCCAATGACAAGTTACTCGACCTCTGTGACCAGAAGACCGGCGTTGACAGCGCTTTCAAGATGGCAGACGATGTTCTTCGCCACGGCGTACAGGCGATTTCGGAAGTTATCACCGTTCCCGGCGTTATCAATCTGGACTTTGCCGATGTAAAAGCGGTTATGAAAGATGCCGGACCGGCATGGATGTCAATCGGGCGCGGTACCGGTAAGAATCGTGCGGTAGATGCGGCTAAAGAAGCTTTGGCCAGCCCGCTTTTGGATGTTACTATCGACGGCTCGAAGGGTGTTCTCTTCAATGTAGTCGGCGGCAGCGACCTCTCGCTCTATGAGGTAAATGAAGCGGCAGAAGTAATCAAACAGGCAGTCGATGCCGATGCCAACATTATCTTCGGTGTGGCTACAGACCCGAGTATGGGCAGCGATGTCAGGATTACTCTTATTACTACCGGCTTTGTTACCAAGACTGAGTTCTCCGATTCAGTTGAGGAAGACGAAATGACTCAGCACTTGAAGAAAATCAAAACCGAAGAAGAAATCGATATCCCGACATTCATCAGGCAGCCGCTTTACAGAAAACAGCAGGTGGTTACCCCTGTTGACAGGGTTGTCCACAATGAAAAGAAAACCAGAATGTGGTTTCAATAGGTCGATTTTCAAAAGTCGATTAGGTAAATAAGATTCGATTAAAAGCCGCAGGCTCTAACGCCTGCGGCTTTTGTGTTTTATTCACTAATATCAGCTGAGTT
>JAAYAZ010000101.1 GCA_012719115.1 Dehalococcoidales bacterium | reverse complement strand
TGGTCAGGCTTGAAATCAGTTCGAGCTGTTTCAACTGATTTTCTTTAACCTCAGCCAGATTGTCTTTAATGGCATCCAGTTCCTTTTCTTTTGAAATCAGATTGCGTTCGCGCCCGACCGCATCTTCCAGCTTGTGTTCAAGCGATGATTCCTTTTGTGTCAGCCGATTCTCCTGCCTCTGTATTTCCGCTCGTCTTTCCTTGTATTCGGCTTCATTCATTAATTTAAGCTTGTCTATTTCTTTCTTGTTCTCATCCAGGATATCTTTTGCCTCAGTCCTGGCTTCCGCCAGTATCTTGGCCGCTTTTCTTTGGGCGATGCGAATCTGGTGATTTGCTAGCATACTCCTTGAGAGAAACATAGCCATTCCGCCAAATATAACACCGATTACAAAGCTAAAAAATATAGCTAATATCTCTACAACACCCATTTATTATATTCCCCCTATATTATTTTTAAGTCGGGGCGTCGACGGACGGTTAATATCTTTCGCTCCTTGATTGAGCTTCGGAACAATCAACCGCCTCACCCCCCTCTCGTTCATTCCATAAACGTGTAACAGTAGCGTTTATGACATCATAACCAAAGCCGCGCCGTCTCAGGTATTCCCCCAAACGACGGCGAAAGCCCGGGTAATCAGCAGTATTTAAATTGCGGGCATATTTAAGCCCCGCACGGTAAGCACTCGAAGTATCATCTATGGTACTTACCTCATCTTCGATGATATCGAGCGGAACTCCCTTTTGCCTGAGCTCCATTTCCGTCATTTTGCGGCTGCGCGGATTGTAAGCCTGCCTGTTATCCCTCCAGAAGCGGGCAAAATCCTTGTCATCGATAAGGCCGAGTCTCTTCAGATTGGATAATGCAGCTTGAATATCTTTCTCGCTAAAGCCGCGCTGCTGCAAACGCATAGTTATCTCGCGTTCACTGCGGGGCCTGTAACCTAGAAGCCGTAAGGCTGTATCGAGGCACTTTTGATAACGGTTGTTCTCCTGCAAAGAGGCGATGCGGAGTTGGGGCAACTCCATACCTACCTCAAGCCTTTCGTTTAAAACAACCTCTTCCTGCAGGCTGAAAGCAAACTTACCGTCTAAAAACAACCTGATTGTTTTACCGCGACCGGAGCTTTTAATCAAACCGGATATCTTACTCATTTAACAGGCTACCCCTTATAAACAAGCAGAGCCGAGGCAACCTGCCTCAGCTCTATCACGCCCGGTTATCTTATTTCTACTAACTCATCAGATTATGACGGGTCAATCATCGTTAGAAACATTGAATCCGGTGACAGCCGAGGCCCTTATCTTCTGTTCAATCTCGATAGCCATTTCGGGATTGTCCTTCAGATATTTCTTGGCGCTCTCTCTACCTTGTCCCAGACGAATGTCACCGTATGAGTAAAAAGCCCCGGATTTCTTTATTATATCGGCCGCGACACCCAGATCAACTATATTGCCTTCTTTGCTTATACCCGAATCGAACATAATATCGAATTCGGCTACTCTAAAGGGAGGGGCAACCTTGTTTTTAACCACTTTAGCTTTAACGTGAGTACCGGTAGCGGCATTGCCCTGTTTTATTGTCTCTACTCTTCTCAGGTCTATCCTGACAGAGCTGTAGAACTTCAAGGCTCGCCCGCCCGGTGTTACCTCCGGGTTTCCGAATATAATGCCCACTTTTTCTCGCAGCTGGTTGATGAAGATTACCGCAGTGCCCGACCTGCCGATAGCCGCTGTCAATTTTCGCAGCGCCTGTGACATTAATCTGGCCTGTAATCCAACGTGAGCATCGCCCATTTCCCCCTCTATTTCCGCTCTCGGAACCAGGGCGGCAACGCTGTCGATGACGATTACATCAAGAGCTCCGCTTCTTACCAGCGCTTCACAAATTTCAAGCGCTTCTTCACCTGTATCAGGCTGTGAAATTAAAAGATCTTCAAGATTTACTCCGCATTTGGCTGCGTAAGCAGGGTCAAGCGCATGCTCGACATCTATATATGCGGCAGTACCTCCGCGTTGTTGAGCCTGGGCAATTATATGCTGACCCAGTGTGGTTTTTCCAGACCCCTCGGGACCGAATACTTCTGTAATCCTTCCTCTGGGAATTCCCCCTACACCTAAAGCAATATCTAGTGCCAGCGAACCACTGGGAATAGCTTCCACTGCCGGTTTATTAAAAGCTTCGCCGAGCTTCATAATTGAGCCCTTGCCGAATTGTTTTTCTATCTGACCGACAGCCAGTTCCAGTGCTTTTTCTTTTTCTGTGACCATAATTCGCCTATCGCCATAATAACATAATAATGGAGACTTAACAAGAGCATTTTGCGCTAATATATGACTGCCGTTTTATTTTAACCGATTATGCAGCGGCTAATGGCTAATTGCTTTCTTTACAGGCACGCCGCAGATAGAGCACCCCAATAATTCCCATTAGCAGTGAACAGGCAACAATGGCGAGTTTGGCAAGCGAAATCATAGCGGCATCCTCGAAGGCAAGGTTTGTAATAAATATGGACATTGTAAACCCGACACCGCAAAGCAAACCGGCGCCTATAATATGCTTCCATGACAAAGTATCCGGTTTTTTTACCCAGCCGAAGCGCGAGGCGAGATAGGTAAAACCGATAATTCCCAGCGGCTTTCCAAAAACAAGCCCCACTATTATACCCAGCGTTACCGGCTGCAAAATGGAAAACTCCACGCCCGAAATCTGCACGCCGGCATTCGCCAGCGCAAAAATAGGCATCACTATAAAAGCGCTAAACGGGTGCAACTGATGCTCCAGACGCACCAAGGGATTTTGTACCGCATCATAGGCATCTTGAACCTCTTCCAGCGCATCCTGCTGCCGCGAAGTCAGAAGTATACTTTCGCGATTGTCTTCTTCCTGTTTGAAATCAGCTAACTCGACACTGCACACATTTAAGAACTGACTTCCGCTGATACGGGAACGAACCGGAATAGTCAGCGCCAGAGCTACGCCGGCAATGGTGGCGTGAATACCGGAGGCTTGCACAAAGAACCAGAGCACGATGCCCAACATCAGATAAGGAAGCAGCTTTTTAATTCCGGTACGGTTCATCACTACCAGAGCGGCTATCACTATAGCCGCATATCCCAATGATGCAAAATCGATGGAACCGGTATAAAAAATGGCAATCACTGCAATAGCGACCAGGTCATCAACCACGGCTATAGAAGTAATGAATATTTTCAAAGAAAGCGGAACACGGCTACCCAGTATTAACAGAAAACCGAGTACAAAGGCGATATCGGTTGCCATCGGAATGGCAAAACCGGACATTTGCCCGCCCTGCTGCAAATTGATGAGTATGTAAAAAATAGCCGGCAGGGTTACTCCGCCGATAGCGGCTACCACCGGGAAAGCCGCCTGCCGCAGAGATGAAAGCTCACCGACCATCATTTCGCGTTTTATCTCAAGCCCGATAAGCAGGAAAAAGAGCGCCATCAACCCATCGTTTATCCAGTGCCCGAGGCTCATATCGATAGCATGGCTGCCGATACCAAGGCTGATATGGATATTCCACAAATCGAAGTAGGCTCCGGCAAGGAATGAGTTTGCCCACACCATTGCAATCAGAGCGGCGCCGAACAAAAAAGTACCGCTCAGAGATTCTTTTGCCAGGAAATTTTCTATTACGACAGAAAATCTCGATTTGGTATTATATTTATTGTCACAAACTTTTGCCACTATATTATCTCCAGCGTAACATTTTACACAAACGGGCTGAAAATTAAAAGTCTGGATTGGATTATTTTACAATATGCTGTTTTTAGATTTGGCGTATTGCCTTTCAGATTCCTACATCTAGTTTTGGTTGCATAGACACCTTTATACATAACTTTCCCGACCGTCAAATTGACAACGTATTGTAGCTATGATACGCTTTTTATATTCCCATCCATCAAAACATCCCGGTTTTTTAGGAGGAATTTATATGTGTAAAGATTGCGGATGCGGTCAGCCGAAAAAGGTACAGCATACCCATCCCCACACTCATCCTCAAGAAGGTGCCACCATCGAACATGTTCACGTTCACACCCATGAGGAAGATGAAGAGGAACACACTCATTCCCACGATGAAAAAAAGTAGCAGTTTATTTTAAAATAAAATAGAGAGGTTATAAATGAAGGAAAAAGTCCAGGAAGTTCTGGAGATGATTCGCCCCAGCCTGCAGGCTGACGGTGGCGACGTTGAACTGGTCGATGTAACGGAAGAAGGCATCGTAAAAGTAAGGCTTACCGGTCACTGCGCCGGCTGCCCGATGTCAACGATGACTTTGAAGAACGGCATCGAAAGAATCTTGAAGCAGGAAGTACCGGAAGTAAAAGAAGTCGTTCAGGCAGACTAACACTAAAATTACGGATAATAGAAAGGGAGCCGAAAATTCGGCTCCCTTTTTCATTTAAGAATTGATTATTTCTACCTGATATCGGCTTTTTCCAATTCGAAGGCACGATGCAACGCCCTGACCGCTTCACCCACTCTGTCCTCGTCAACGATGCAGGTTATGCGGATTTCCGATGTGGTTATCAGGTGTATATTGATATTTTTCTCGCTTAGTGCGGAAAACATCTTGGCGGCATAACCCGGCGCGTTTTGCATGCCGGTGCCGATAATGCTGATTTCTCCCAGTTTGGTATTGCTGATACATTCACGGGCTTTGATGGATTCGGCAATCGGCCTTACCACTTTCATTGCTTTATCGATATCGCTTTCGGCTACCGTAAAGGTCAGGTCGGTGATATTGTCAATGCTGGCATTCTGCACGATGGTATCCACGCTGATGCCGGCAGTAGCCAGCGGCTCGAATATAGCCGAAGCAATGCCGGGCCGGTCGGGTACTCCCACCACCATAATTTTAGCCACATCCATATCGTGAGCAATCCCGGTTACTTTATTTTTTATTTCCATAGCTTTTCCTCCGTGAATCAATGTGCCCGGATTTTCATTAAAACTACAGGCTACCAGTATCGGCATATTATACATTTGCCCCAGCTCAACCGCCCTCGAATGCATCACTCTGGCTCCGTAAGTAGCCATTTCCAGCATTTCCTCATAACCGATTTCCGGCATGCTGTGAGCTTCCGGGACCATACGCGGGTCGGCGGTAAAAACACCCTCCACATCGGTATAAATATGGCAGGCTTTAGCCTTTAAGCTGATTGCCAGAGCCACAGCAGTGGTATCGGAACCGCCCCTTCCCAGGGTGGTAACGTCCTTGTCTTTGTTAATACCCTGAAAACCGGCAACAACCACCACGTTCCCGTCGTTCAATTCTTCGGTAATTCTTTTCGGATTGATACCGAGGATATGTGCCCGGTTATATTCCGTATCGGTCTTAATACCGGCTTGCGCACCGCTTAAACTGACAGCCCGATATCCGATGGTATTTAGCGCCATAGCTAAAAGTGTACATGAAACCAGTTCGCCGGTAGACAGCAGCAGGTCATATTCCCGCCCGGAAGGATGAGCGGTTACTTTGTTTGCCAGAGCTACCAGTTCATCCGTGGTATCGCCCATAGCTGAAACGACCACGACCACCTGGTTGCCTTCATCTCTGGATTTTGCCACGCGTCTGGCAACATTCTTGATTTTTTCTACATCGGCTACCGAAGAACCGCCATACTTTTGAACTATAATAGACATATACTTTCCTCTAAGACCGCATATTCTCTATCAGGGCAAATGCACTATCCAGTGTTAAAAGAATTGTATCATATTGTTGAGAATAGTTGAAAATGGAACCTCCAACATTATGACATCGACCAGATAATATCATCGGCAATACCGGAAAACGGCTCGATTACTGCACCGGCAGAAAGCACGAAACCGGCTGCAATAATGAATAACAACAGCATAATAAAACCAAGGCCGAATTTTTTGAAAGACATAATGCCGTAAACACTCCATACAAGTATGCCGCATACTACTGCAAGAAGGATAATTCCGGTAACCTGGCTTACTTCTGCCGTTACCAGCAGTAAACCTGCCCAAACTGCCAGCCCGAAGCATACAAACGACAGGAATATGAGTACGCTTTTTATTGTCGCCAGCTGTTTGTTTACCACCCGCTTGCCGCTTTTGGAGTAACCCGCAATTTCTGCATCATAGGGTAGGGCAATATCGTTATCGTAATCATCCTCTTCTATAAAACGACCCGGTCTCTTGGTAACAACGGCAAAATTACGTGTAACGGCACGCGCATCGTCCTCAGTCACCGCTGTATGGCTCTTCGGCGCAGGGGGGTCGTTTAGCAGTTCTCCCAACCCGGTCTTGGTAAAACGGGAGACCCTGCGTTTACACTCAGGGTTACAGCATTCGAACATATTAATACCGGGGTTCCAGGCAAGAGAGTCTTTTCCGCAGTAATGACATTTATCGGTCGGTATCGGAGGGCTTTCAACCGCTGCTTCTTTTACAGCGTCGGTTGGAGCTACTTCACCCCTTACCAAACTGCACAGCGCACAGCCGGTATCAGACCGATAATAACGGTCATGTACCTCGCAATACAAGGTCCCTGTGCTTAAAGTTACATCATCTTCTCTATCTCGCATTTTATTCCAAAGACCTTATTCCACAAGGGTAGTCATTACGTTATACCCGTCTTCGATAAAAAGACCGGTGCGCTTAGCTTCCGCCTCGGTAAATCTGCGGGCGCCGTTGGCGGCAAAGCCCTGCCCCCACAGTAAAAACGGGACCGGCTCCCCGACATGCGTCTTAATGGAAACCGGAGTCAGATGGTCCGGCATAACCAGTAGCCGTAATTCATCATTTTGATATGAAATAATACGACTGACAACCTCTTTATCTATTGTTTCGATTGCTTCAACCTTTTCGCTAAACGAGCCGGCATGTCCGGCTTCATCGGGGGCTTCGATATGGATTACCACCAGGTCGTGGGTATCCAGAGCTTTCATCCCGCCGTTCACTTGCGCTACAAAATCGTTATCAAGGCTATCGGTTACACCCGGGATTTCCAGTATATCCATATCCGTCATCCTGCCGAGTCCTTTCAGCAGGTCGACCGCCGAGGTGATAGCCGCCGATTTTCCGTGCACCTTTCGAAATGGCGGTGTTTCGGGAATCCTACCGCTACCCCAGAAAAGCCATATCATATTGGCGGGAAGTTCGTTCCAGGCACGCCTGTCGCTATTTACTTTGTGGTTCTCAAGTACCCCGACCGAATCCTGCATCAACTGGCGCAGGAAACCGCTGCCTTTGCCCTGTGGCAGATAATCGGCAATGTTTTTATCGGAAATATCGTGAGCCGGCGTACAGACAGCTTTAACAACTTCGTCATGACCTTTCAACTTCAAAAGGTGACGGTAGCCGACACCTGCATAAAAACGGATATCATCGTTACCCAGAGATTCGTTGAGGGCGTCGATAAGTTTAGCCGCTTCCTCGTCGGGGATATGACCTGCGCAGTAGCTGTTCATTTTCCCGTCCTGCACATTTACCAGATTGCAGCGGAAGATTACTTCATCATCCTCAAGTTTCAAACCCATACTCATTGCTTCGATAGCCGCTCTGCCGCGGTAATACACCTTCGGGTCATAGCCGAGCAGCGACATACAGGCAACCGCGCTGGATGGCTCCATACCTTCGGGGACTGTCTGAGTTAAACCCATAACGCTCTTTTTAGCCAGTTTGTCCAGATTAGGGGTGTCGGCTGCTTCCAGGCAGGTCTGTCCGCCCTGTTCCTTTACAGGCCAGTCGGCAGCCCCGTCCATAATCAAAACACAGTATTTCACTATCGCCTCCTTAGCCGCTCAAATCAAAAAAGAGAATGTATTTATCTATTATATCGATTAAGCCCCTATTGTAATATACTTCGGCTTTTGTTGCCAGTCGTTTTTCTATTTTTATTCATTTACTAATTTACATAAAATCCTCAATTATCAGGAGGAATGCAGCACAAGCAGACTATAAAAGGTGGGTATGTCCGCTAATCCGCTCATTTTACGTTTGCTGTTGAGAAATTCCCAATAATGTTATAATATTACCTGTACTTATTATCGTCAATACATCATACTTTTTTATTCGGGGCGTAGCGCAGATGGCAGCGCGCAGCGTTCGGGACGCTGAGGTCGGAGGTTCAAATCCTCTCGCCCCGACCATTTGAAATTCTTATAATTCCGCAAAACGACACCTGTGTTTTATATAACGGAGGGCTTATGCAGAAATCTATTTATTCGGGTGGATGCAGGGTTTTCTATGATGTTACGGGGCCGGATGACGCCCCTGCCGTTATACTGATACACGGATACGGCGTTAACCGCAAGATGTGGAACCCCCAACTCGCTGCCCTAAAAGACTACCGCGTTATCAATGTCGATGTGCGCGGACACGGTTTGTCACGCCCCTGCCATAATTTTACGGTAAAAAATGCCGCTGATGATATCTTTAATATAATCGATAAAGAGAACTGCCGGGATGCCGTGCTGGTCGGCCTCTCGATGGGCGGTTATATTACCCAGGAATACGCCGCTAATTACGGAAATGCCAAGGGGTATATGGTAACCGGCTCTACGCCCATTTTCGTGCCTTACAAGACGTGGGAAAAAATAGGGTTGAAATATTCCGCCGCGCTCTTTAATTTATATCCATGGGAAACACTGAAGAAGCAGATGGCGAAAGCCAGTGTGCTGGATGAAGATGCCCGTGTCACACTATATAATATGTTCGATGAAATGGGTAAAAAGGAATTCGTTGCTTCCTGGAACGGCATTGCCACCTGCTTATATGAAAGAGACTTTGTTTTTGATGCCCCGCTTCTGGTCTCCTGCGGTGAGTTCGATAAAACGGGTACCATAAAACAGCATTTGCCGGACTGGACGAAATACTACCCGGGCTGTCGGGTGGAGATAATTAAAAATGCGGCACACGTAGTCAATATGGATAACCCGGAAGACTTCAATAAGCTGATGCTGGAGTTTATAAAGGAATGCTTGAAGTAACTATGTAGCGACGACTAATGGTCGTACGTTTTCGTAATTTCATAGCAGACGGCAACGCCA
>JAAYAZ010000100.1 GCA_012719115.1 Dehalococcoidales bacterium | reverse complement strand
CTCCGGGGCAAAAACTATTACCGCCTCAGCCGCTCTTTACCAAGCTGGATGAAGAAATCATCGAGCAGGAGACTGCCAGGCTCGGTAATAAAGACAATATTTAACGATAGGAGAAACATCGTCGTGGATGTAAAACAGGTATATTCACTGGTTAAAGAAGGGCTTGTCGGAGTAGAGGAAAATTTTAAAACTCTTGCCGCCGATAAAAGTGGTGCCTTCCCCGAATTGCACAAGATGCTTGAGCATATTTTATGCGGTGGAGGAAAGGTTGTGCGTCCTTTACTTGCTCTGCATTCCGGCAGCCTTTATAAATATCAGCATGAAAAACTGGTCTATATGGCTTCAGCCAGTGAGCTGATGCATATCGCCACACTTGTTCATGATGATGCTATTGATAAAGCTAATGTCCGCCGTGGACGCGCTACCATTAACAGCATCTGGGGAGTGGACAGGGCAATAATATTCGGTGATTACCTCTTTGCCAAAGCGGCGCAGTTTGCCGTAGCTACCGGGAGCTTACGCGTGGTAGGTCTATTCGCTGAAACGCTGGAGGCGATTTCTCACGGAGAGCTCAGGCAGGGTTTCAGTGCATATCAAATCAATCAGACATTCGATGATTATCTTGAGCGCATTACCGGCAAGACGGCAGCCTTATTCGCGCTGGCAACCGAGGGTGGGGCGGTGCTGGGGGAGGCATCGGAGGAAAACATTCAGTCGATGAGGGATTACGGAATCAATCTGGGTATCTCTTTCCAGATTGTAGATGATATCCTTGATTTTACCGCCAGTGAAAAAGAACTGGGGAAACCGGTTGCCTCCGACCTTATACAGGGAACTATGACTCTACCTTCTATGATGCTTTTAGAACGTTTCCCGGGCGATAATCCCGTCCGGCGTATCTTCAATCAAGAAGGCGACAGCCGTGAAAATGTTAAAGAAGCTATAGATTTGCTTAATGGGTCCGATATTATAGAGGATTGTTACAAGATGGCTTCGGAGTACAGCGAAAAGGCGCGCCGAAATCTTGATAATATGCCGGATACCAAAAACCGCGAAGCGCTTACGGCACTTGCCGATTTTGTGGTCAAGCGCAACAAGTAAAAATACATATCTTTAAGTTAATTCCACCCTCATCCGTCCTTCACGAATTCAGCATGACAAATAAAAACCGTAGGGGCGACCATTGGTCGCCCGCCCTTATACGAATATAGCGGAAGGGCAATGCCCATCCCTACGACCGGTATTAACCATAAAAAATCACCCGTCCTTTTTTCAGAACGGGCGATTGTAAAGTCAGTGGATCAGTTAATTATTTAAATTAGCACTTCGGTTCATAATCGAGGCATGTGCCGTCGGTATAGGTTTCCTTTTTACTGGTGGGAAGTTGTTCCTTGAACTTGTCGATGGCATACTGGCAGGCGGCGAAGCCTTCCTGCCTGTGCCCTGTGGAAACGGCAATTACCACATTGTTATCACCGACATTCAGCTTTCCAACCCTATGGACAATTGCCATATCGTTTACAGGCCATTGTTCTTTAGCAGTTTCAACTATCTTTTGAAGCCTGGCTTCGGCGCTGCCATCATCGCCATATTCTACGGAAACGACCTTTTTATCATACGAATTATCACGAATCAATCCGATATACGAGATAATACCTCCGCTGGCATCGTTCCTGACGCTATTGATTACTTCCTCGATTGGTATTACATCATTAG
>JAAYAZ010000099.1 GCA_012719115.1 Dehalococcoidales bacterium | reverse complement strand
GTGAGCCGCACAGGAATCGAACCTGTAACCTACTGATTAAGAGTCAGTTGCTCTGCCAGTTGAGCTAGCGGCCCGTGGGAAAGATTATTTGCTCAGAGGTATTTTATCAGTAATCGATAGTTATTATCAAATCGGTTATTGTATTTTGACATATTAAAGGACATATTTTATAAAAAGCGAGGGGATGGCTTTATGGACAATAATATAGATAAAGATAACGAGATGGGTGCTGATGTTGAGTCCTCAATTGATGATATGAATAACCTTAAAATTAGTATTGAAGATTTAAATCAAAAAGCGGATGAAGCCAATAGGTTGGATAGGTCTTCACGCCTATCTGCCGATGAGGCAATTAAAATTGCAATGGATATCGTAGAGCAGGCAAAGAGTATTAGCAAAAACAGTAAAAAAATAACCGATGAGGCGCGTAAAGCTTCTATGGAAGCAATAAAAAAAGCGGAAAAGGTAACAAAAGAAGCAGAATCCAGTGCACAGGAATATAAGCAGGCATTTGAACGGGCTATTTCTGAAGCTGAAAAAAGCGCCAAATGGTCAAGGGAAACCGCTGAAGAGGCAATATCATCTACAAATGAAATTATTGAAGAAGACGATAGAATTGTTAAAGAAGCGCGGGATGCGGTAAAGGAAGCATTAAAAGAAGCTAATAATGCGGCAAAAAGGAATGAAAAAACTGCAAAATCAGCGGAGGAAATGTCAGAAGCTGCCATAAAGTTAGCGCAGGAAGCTATGGTGACTGCAGAAGAAACCGAAAACAATGTAAAACTTCATGTAGAAGAAGCTATGCGAGTATCAAATGAAGCCCTTAATACCTCGGCGGAAATAAAAAAGTCCAGTCGAATACTGGACTTGGAAACAATGAAGGCGTTACAGGAAGCTACCGAAAAGGCTGAAAATGCTAAAAAAGCTGCCGAAGAAACTAACAAGTCATATCAAAATGCTTTTATGGAAGCGATAAAATCGGTTGAGGAAACCAATCTCTGGGCTAAAACAACCACAGATAGCGCTTTATCAAATTCTAAACAAGCAATAGAAAAATCTCAGGAAAATGCAAACAAATCAGCTGAATTATCGAAAGAAGCCATGGAGTTATCCCAAAAAGCCATTGAGAGTGTTAACGCAGTATTATTGGAGATAGAACAGAAGTCGGTAGAAATAAAAAACAAATCGGATGAAGTTGTTTTAAAGGGAGAACAGGCAAAGAAAGAAATTATGGATATTGCCGAATCGGCTATCTCTGAATCCAAAAAAACGGTCGGTATGATTGAACTTATCAGTGAATCGGCAAAAATAAGAATAGAAGAGTGGGTTAATAACTCCAAGACTGCCATAAACAGCGCTGAAGAAAATGCGTTATCAGCACAAAAAATGGCTGCAAAGATGCAGCTGGAAGCTAAAGAGGCGATTACCAAAGCTGAGCAGTTATGCAGGTTGTCGCAGGAGGCTGCGGATGAAGCAATTAAGGCTTCAAAAGAAGCAGCTGAAGCGTCTAGAAGGGCAGCTAGTGAAGCCGGGGAAATGTGGGTCAATGTATTTAAAGGATTACTGGGTGAAACCACACGCGCAAGTCTATATGCTAAACAGACCGTAGAACAGACATCTGATTTTGTACAGGACCCGTCAAAGGAAGTTGAATTCGAGTATTCAAGGAATAATAGAAAAGCTGTAGAAAGTAATCACAAAATTTCTGAAACTGTTGATGATAGAGAAAAAGCGGCTGATGATGCCATTGATGAAATAGATGATGTACCTTCTGTTTCAGAGGTTCCGGAGAGTAAAGTTCCGGGAAAAGAATTCCAGGAGAAAACCAAAGACAGATTGGACTCTTTAACAAAAATGCTAATGTCCGATTCCGATGAAGAATAGTACTTCTGAAAATATAATGCCTTATCAAATTGATAAGGCATTATCGTCATAAATTATGTTAAATTTCCCCTAGAACAGTGACGGAATATCCTTGAACGATTCTTCTATACCACGATGGTCCCAATCTATGCCGCCCTGCCTCTTTTTCGAGTTAGCAATGTATTCGATAGTTCTGGCAAAGTAATCAACCACCCTCTTGGAGTTAACCAGTTCTGATAGAATCACGGTAATATCTATCATTCCTTTTCCTCTCGGGTAGTCACCGCTCCTTATTATTGCTTCGGTCGCCATTCCTTTGAGAGCCCCGGATAATTCCTTTATTACATCCATACTCATAGCTTCGTGCGGGCCGGTCGCTAAATATAAAGCTCTTCTGGCGTTGTTAGGGTTGCATTTTAGCGATAAATCCCCCAGAGCTTCTGTCATCGCTTTTGTCCCCTGCTCATTCTGGGCATCCTTATCTCTGAAATCGGTACTTTTACTAAAAGGCATTCTGAAGCCCGAAAGATCTTCTTTGCCATAACCTATTACAGTCCAGCCGGATAGTGTTTGTATAATATCACCGGCATCAAGAACTTTTGAGCCGATATACTTGGGCTGTGTTTCTTCACCCGCGCATAACAAGTTATAAAACGGCCTGACAACCATATAATTAATTTTCGATAGATTGTTTTTTAAGGAAACATTTTTCTTTATAAATCTCTGGTTATCTACTAAAAAGATAGCGTCTGCCGCAAGATATGTGGATTTAAGGCATGTTCCTACATTATAAATGGACCGTCCTTCTGTAAGCTCCTCGTATTGGAAAGGAAGTACTACCATATTATAGACCGGTTTGTCGTATCTCTCTTTAATTAAGTGAGTTAAAACAGATATTGCCCCGGAGCCGGTACCGCCTGCCGCAGAAGCTATTAAAAGAATAGCATCGGTTTCCGCAAATTTATCCGTGCCTCTGATGCTGTCTATTACTTTATCGCCATCTTCATTGGCAATATCAGCACCGACTTCATTCAGTTTACCTACCCCATGTCCGCCTGTTTTCTTTGCGCCGATAAGTATTCTATGACGGAAGTCCGATTTAACATTAACAAGGCCGCTCAGGTCAGCTACATCTGTATTGACAGCAATAACATTGGTCAGTATATTTAATCCGCGCTGTGTATGCGCGACTTTACCCAAACGTGCGAACTCATCGGCTATTCTGCCTCCGCATTGTCCGCATCCGATTACAAGCAATTTCATATAGTCCCTCCTGTTGCTCAGGAAGCATCCTGATTAAACACCTTTATAGTTTATCATAAATAAGTTAACTAACCAACAAATAAATAAATAAATTGTATATGAATAACACCGGTTGTCAATGGTTTTCATAAAGGTTATGTAAATCATCCATATTTTTTATTCCCGAGGTTAGCTCTATAAAATCCGTAACATTTCCGGAACGGTCCCTTAAATCCCATAGCATATCTCCAATGGGGTTCACTGATGACGGACTACTCGCATAAGTACCGTAAAAAGCAAAATATGCCTGATT
>JAAYAZ010000098.1 GCA_012719115.1 Dehalococcoidales bacterium | reverse complement strand
TGGCATCGGTTTCACTTGTTTTTCGGGTTATCAGCAGTATGTTGAACAAAATCGGCTCTTGCTACTAGTTATTTCTTGCTCTATGTTAAGTATAGCAGAGATGGTGTTCTGTTTTAATAGGCATAGAGTCTTCCATATGGGCGCAGGTAGCGAGGGTAGAGCTTGATAAAATTACGATTCATTATCATTTCATTATCGTAATCGAAATGTTTACAGAATTCCGCTATCAGCGGATTTAAAATCTGGTAGTCTTTTTGCTCCAGCTCGGCAGTTCCCACTTCTTTTCCGAGCTGATAATCATCTACTGTTCCTCTAATGTATATCAATCCACCGTGCATGCCGGTACCGATAAATTTTCCCGGATGTTTTTCTCCTTCTGCCAGATTCAAACCCAACATCACCATTATACCGCCGGCCATATATTCACCGGCAAAGTCCTGTGCGGTTCCGCCGATAACCAGTACCGGTTTTTTCCCCTCGTATTCTTTCATATGGATTCCGGCACGATAACCGACGCCCTCTTTAATAAAAATATTCCCTCCTCTGGCGGAAAGCCCGGTTATATCCCCGGCATGCCCGTGAACTACTATTTTGCCTTCGTTCATAGTGTTGCCACATCCGTCCTGGGCATTGCCATATACAGTTACTGTCGGTCCGTTCATAAATGCGGCCAGGTCGTTGCCGGGCGTGCCGTGTATCTCGATATTGACCTGTCCATCAAGGTCGGTGCCGATATACCTCTGTCCGCAGACGTTTTCAATTGCAATATTTTCGGCGCCGTTTTTTATCATTTGCCGTAGTTTTTCATTCAGTTCACGGTAGTAAATACCGCATGCATCAATTTTAACTGCAGCCATATTGTCTATATTCATTTTTTTATCTCCCTGCCGGTCTGACACCCAGTATTTCCAGCTCAGTATCTGTAAGCCCGACTCCTCTTAAGTGCAGGCGGTTGCCTCTCAGGCTTTCTATGGAGTTCACCCCCAGTCCACCCAGTATATCCTTGATTTCGAGGCTCCAGCCACGCAGAAGATTAATCAATCTTTGTGCGCCGATTTCCGGGTTGACCCTCTTTGTCAGCTTCAGGTCGCTGGTACAGATTCCCCAGGCGCATTTGCCGGTGTGGCATTGCTGGCAGACATGGCAACCCAGTGCAATCAAGGCAGAAGTGCCGATATTTACCGCATCCGCTCCCAGTGCGATGGCTTTTATAATATCACCGCTGTTTCTGATGCCGCCTGAAATAACAATCGAGGCTTTATTACGAATGCCTTCCTCTCTGAGCCGGCTGTCGACCGAAGCCAGTGCCAGTTCGATTGGTATTCCGACATTATCCCTGATTATTTTAGGGGCGGCGCCGGTAGCGCCCCGGAAACCATCGATTACCACCATATCGGCTCCGCCGCGTACGATACCGCTGGCGATAGCGGCGGCGTTGTGAACAGCGGCTATTTTTACCGATATCGGTTTGGTGTAGTTGGTTGCTTCTTTTAAGGCATGTATAAGCTGCAACAGGTCTTCTATGGAATAGATATCGTGATGGGGAGCCGGAGATATTGCATCCGAACCCTGCGGTATCATTCTTGTCAAAGACACCTCGCAGCTCACTTTTTCGCCGGGCAGATGGCCGCCGATACCGGGTTTGGCGCCCTGCCCTATTTTAATTTCGACTATTCTGCCGGCATTTAAGTACTCCGAATGTACGCCGAAGCGACCGGAGGCTACCTGAACAATCGTGTTATTACTGTACTTTTTCAGGCTGGAGTGTAATCCTCCCTCACCTGTATTCCACATAGTACCGGTTTCAGAGGCGGCTTTTGCCAGCGATTTTTGAACGTTCAGGCTTACGGCTCCATATGACATAGCCGAAAACATAATCGGCACATTCAATTTCACCTGAGGTAGCATTTTGGTTTTCAGTTCCAGTGTTTTTTCATCAATTTCCAGTTTATCCGGTTTGCCTCCCAGATAGGTTATCAGTTCCATAGGTTCACGAAGAGGGTCTATAGACGGATTGGTAACCTGACTGGCATTTAGAAGCAGGTGGTCCCAGTAAACAGGATAATCCTTATCCGTTCCCATACCGGTAAGCAACACGCCGCCTGTTTCAGCTTGCTTGTTGATGTCGTCTATAATCGAACCTGTCCAGTTGCGATTATACCTGTATTCCAACGGAGTATTGGTAATGGTGATTGCACCGGTAGGGCAGAAGATAACACAGCGCTGGCAATCCACGCAGTTTTCGTTCCTGCTCTTGACCTCATTTTCCTCGGCGTCGAAGTAGTTGGCGTTAAAACTGCACTGATTGATACAAACCTGGCATTGTATACATTTTTCCGGGTCTCTGATTACCGCAAATTTTGAAGTTAATAATGTCTTCATTGTATTTACCTTTAATTATTTTCGTACAGGGATTCCCTTTTTAAAAAGGTATTCTTTGATGTCTTTAATAGTATAATCGTTATAATGCAGAATACTGGCTGCCAGTACCGCATCCGCTTTGCCGATAACCAGTGCATTATAAAGGTCTTGCGGAGTACCGGCGCCGCCGCTGGCGATTACCGGCACATTTACCGTTTCGGATATCGTGCGTGTCAGTTCGTTGTCGTAACCGCTTTGCTGACCGTCGGCATCCATACTGGTAAGCAGTATTTCACCGGCGCCCAGCGAGACCGCTTTGTATGCCCACTCCACCGCATCTAGTCCGGTCGGTTTCTGTCCTCCGTGGGTATATACCTCCCAGTGAAGTGGGTTGCTATCGGCTACACGTTTGGCATCAATGGCTACCACTATACACTGGCTGCCGAATTTGTCGGCTCCTTCGCTGATAATATGCGGATTTTGCACAGCAGCGGTATTAAGCGAAGTTTTATCCGCACCGGCAAGCAGCATTCGCCTGATATTATCAATGGAATGTATTCCACCACCTACGGTAAGCGGCATAAATACCTTTTCCGATATTCTTTCCACAATATCAGCCATTGTGTCCCGCTCTTCGGAAGAAGCGGATATATCAAGAAATACCAGTTCATCGGCGCCTTCTTGATAATAAAACTCTGCAAGCTCTACCGGGTCTCCGGCATCGCGCAGGTCAATAAAGCTCTTTCCCTTTACAACCCGCCCGTCTTTGACATCGAGGCAGGGTATAACTCTCTTGGTTAACATAATTATCTCCTGCTAAGAACAGCTTCAACTCTATTCTCAGTTGTTTGCAGTCCATCCTGCTTTAACCTGGCAATTACCGGCTCACCGCCCATTGGAGTCCATGCTTTATCCAGGCTGGGGCTAATCAGCCTGATAGCTGATTCCTCGGATGAGAAATAGACCATATCATCCTTTTCACCGATGGTAAGCGGGCGCAACCTTATTCTATCTGTCAATCCGATTAATTCCCCGTGATGGGCAACCAGTATGGCAAACGGTCCGTTTAACATAATACTGCCGTAGACCTGACGCAACGCCAGTAATAGCTTCTGTTCTTTTTCAGGCATGCGCTCGATATCGCTCCAGAAGGGAGGCGCTAAAACCTTTGCCATTATTTCCAGTGGCAGTTTATGTTTGCGCATTAAAAGGTCAACGGCGTAGGCGATAACCTCAGTATCGGTCTGCATGGTGCAGTGATATCCATAACTCTCCAGATATCGCTTGTTTATTCCATAGGAGGATATTTCTCCGTTATGCACTACCGTCCAGTCAAGTATGCTGAAGGGATGTGCTCCTCCCCACCACGCCTGAGTATTGGTTGGAAATCGTCCGTGTGATGTCCAGATATAGCCTTCATACTGTTCGAGGCAGAAAAATTCGGCTATTTCTTCAGGATAACCAACTCCCTTGAAGACTGCCATATTCTTGCCACCGGAAAAGACGAAACTGTCTTTTCGGGTTGTATTGATATGCATTATGGCATTAAGCACGTAGTCGTCCTGCAGTGACGCGTCGGGTTGATGACTTTCGATATCAAGGAAATAACGTATAATTACCGGAGGATTGCTGATTTTAGCAGTTTTGCGGCTCGGAACATCCTCCCGATGAATAATGTCAAAGCATTCTTTAAGGTACGATTCGGTCTCATTTCTGCCTTCTGCACTAAGATACATAACATGGAATGCATATAGGTCTTTATATTCGGGGTACAGCCCGTAAACGGCAAAACCGCCGCCCAGCCCGTTTCCCCTGTCGTGCATATTGGCAATTGCTTTAATGACACCGGTACCCGAAAACCTTTTACCGGAGGTATCCATAGCTCCGAAAATAGAGCACGCATCGATTACCTTGTCATCATTGAAACTATTATTTATGTGCCTGAGATTTTTCATCTCTGACTCCTTTTACTTAAGTATCTTCTAAACAATATGGTAATCCGTTTAACTTACTGCGCAGTCAACGCCGTTAACAGTCGGTACTGTTGCCAGCCTGTCTCTCCAGACTGATTCCGGCAGGGAAAGCAATCCCATATCGTCGGATATCAGTGACCGTTTAAAACTTTCTACATTAACTCTGTCTTTCATCAGGTTATATATAATTCCCGCACGGTCAACATCGCCGGAAAATATCATGCCGGTTACCAAACCTTCTTTAAGTATCAGTTTTTTGTAAACATCATTATGTTCGGCAATCAATTCCTGATAAGATTTATCCGGGGAGGAAATCATTCCGGCAGAAACAATGTAAATACCGAAATATTTCATTGCGTTGATATTAGTTCCGCCGGGGTAATCTGTTGCGTTTCCGGTCATATTCAGCCCGGCAGTTCTGCCTCCCAGATAGGCATTAGGCCATACCGGTGTCAATCTGTTCTCACTGTAAATGAAATCGTAGGCTTCGGCAACGTCACCGCAGGCATATATACCGGGGACCGAAGTCTGCATATGCCTATCAACCACTATACCGCGGTTCACCTTTATATCTGTGCCGTTTACCAGTTCAAGCCTTGGTCTGACACCTATGGCAATAATAACTATTCCGCAAGGTATTACGTCACCGTTATCCAGAGTCACTCCGTATACCTCTCCGTGTGTATTGCTGTTGATTTTACTTACGGTATGACCGGTAATGATCTCGGCGCCCGAGTCTTTTATGGCTTTATGTTCCATATAAGATGTTTTTTCATCGAGAATAACATTGAGGATACGCTCTTTCATCTCAATGATTGTTACCTTTATTTGCCGTTTTAGCAGGGACTCGCTTATGCTGACTCCTATAAGCCCTCCACCGATTACGACTGCATTGGCATCGGGTTTCTGCTGTAAATAATCATCAATGGCGATAGCATCTGACAGAGTGGTAAACGTGAAAACGCCGCCCGCTTCCCGTCCTTCCATGGGAGGCACAATAGGGGTGCCACCGGTAGCCAGTAGGAGTCTATCCCAGGCGAGTTTTTGTCCGCTTTCTAACTGAACGGTATTATCATCTAAATTGAGCCCGGTCACCCTGTTGCCGAAAACGGTTTTAATATCATTTTGCTCATAAAAATCTATAGGTCGATAATTCAATTTATCGATAGATCGTCTTCCTGCCAGAAAATCGGATATCAGCGGACGGGAATATGCGGGGTATGGTTCATCCGAAACAACGCTAATTGTTCCGGTTTTATCTGATTCGCGTATCGCCTCAACAGCACCGATACCGCCGGCGGAGTTTCCGATTATAAGGTATTTGATTCTTTCTGTATTATCCATAACATTATCACTTTACCGAATTATTTTTTAGCGGTTGCCAGTTTAATAAAATTATCGTATATCTTTAAACCGGGTTCCCCGCTTTTTTCCGGGTGAAACTGGGTGGCTATCATATTTCCTTTGATTATGGCGCTGCAAAAAGGTTTTCCGTAAGTTGTTTCTCCGGCAATAACTGCTTTGTCCTGCGGGTCGCAGTAATAGCTGTGCACAAAGTAGAAGTCAGTTTTGTCCGGAATGCCGGCAAAAACAGGATGATTTTGTTTTTGTTCAACCTGATTCCAGCCTATGTGCGGCACTTTTAAATCCACATTAAACTTCCTGACGCCGCCGGGAATGATATTCAGACAATCATTTCCACCATTTTCATCTGTTTTGTCCAGCAAAACCTGCATTCCGACGCAGATTCCTAAAAAAGGTCTGTTTTGGTTTATGTATTCTTTTATTGCATTATCCAATCTCAATGCCTTAAGGCTTTCCATAATGTGCCCGGCAGCGCCGACTCCCGGCAGAATCAGTGCCTCTGCTTCATCTACTTCCTGCGGAGTAGATACAATTTTTGTTGTATAACCTAATTTAGCGATTGCATTTAAAACGCTTCGTAAATTTCCGGCACCATAATCAATAATAGTTATCATTTCTAAATATTCCCTGTTTTCCCGGCTAATTACGCCACGAGGTAATCAATATTACTTAATCTCTAAAACGGTGACGGTGACTTTGCCATTACCTCTTTGTTAACGCTGTCGTATTCAACGCAGTATAAAGCTTCGTTGGGGCAATTTGCCACGCATGCTGGTGTTTCTTCTCCCTGGCAAAAATCACACTTAATCATCTTTTTATGTTCTTTATCCTGCTTTATTGCTCCCAAAGGACATACCAGCATACATGTGCAGCAGCCGATACATTTTTCTTCATCAACCGTAATCATACCGGTTTCGATGTCACGTGTAATGGCGCCGGTTAAGCAGGCATAAACACATTGCGGCTCCTCGCAATTACGGCAACGTACGGAAAAAGATAAATTGCCCTTTGCCTCTACTCTGGCTCTCGCAAGCGGACGCGGCCCCCTCTTTTTAAAGGCTTTTATGAGGTCATGTACGCTGGCGTGCTGTAATTGACAATATACTTCACATAAACCACAGCCTATGCAGACATCCTCTTTTATATATATCTTTCTCATAGCAAACCCCGCTATAATTTATTAAGGAAAACGGCAACCTATTGCCATATAATTTATAATAGCATAACTCCGATTATTTATGCAACTGTCGATGCTGCAAAGGAAAGCCCTGTTTGAAGGTATTTGTTAAAACGTGGTTATTAGATATTTATGGCGTAGGTCAAATAATAAAATGCCCCTGTTATATTGATAGAGTAGGTAAAAGTTATAATAATATGATATAGTAAAAAATTATACAACGGCAAAGACTTGATGAAACGTATGAGCAAGATGATAGCGAAGGAAGTCCTGAAAAATGAACATAATTGAAGTCTCGAAACTGAGCAAGAAATTCGGGGATTTGCTGGCGGTTGATGATGTTTCTTTCGGAGTGGAAGAGGGGGAGGTCTTCGGGTTTTTAGGGCCGAACGGCGCAGGGAAAACGACGACTATAAATATGCTCTGTACCTTGCTTTTGCCGACAGGAGGCAAGGCAACTGTAAACGGCTTTGATGTCGTAAAGCAGCGTGCGAAAGTGCGGGAGTCCATCGGATTGGTTTTTCAGGATTCTACACTCGATGAATATTTAACCGCCGAGCAGAATCTGAAATTCCATGCTTACGCTTATAAAATTGCCAAAACAGAGCGGGAGCAGCGAATGAATGAACTGCTTGAACTGGTGGAGCTCTCCGAGCGGAGAAAGAGCAAAGTAAGCACGTTTTCGGGAGGTATGAAGCGCAGGTTGGAACTTGCACGCGGATTATTGCATAGCCCGAAAGTTCTTTTTCTGGACGAACCTACTCAGGGGTTGGACCCGCAAAACCGGCGTCATATCTGGGACCATATACACAATTTGAGGCGAAAGAATAATTTAACCATATTCCTGACAACTCACTATATGGACGAAGCGGAAAACTGCGACCGTATAACCATTATAGATCACGGACGTATTATAGCTATGGATACCCCTGATAAACTAAAAGATTCAGTTGGCGGTGACCAGGTGAGATTAAAAGCAGAGGATAATATCAAGGCAGCCGAGGAATTAAGAACGAAGTACGGTATTTCGGCTGCAATCGATAACGACGAAGTCACCTTTAATATCGCTCAGGGGAACAGTTTTTACCAAAATTGATGAGGCAGTTCGATAACAGTCTTCTTTCTATCAGCGTGCATAGGCCTACGCTGGATGATGTTTTTCTGAAGATGACCGGGCGTGCCATACGTGAGGAAGAGGTAAGCTTTAGAGACCAGTTGAAGAAAATGGGAAGAAGAGGGGGGCACTAGAGTAAAGCTATGTCAGATATTTTCAGGGGAGTCTGGGTAGTTGCTTACAGGGAATTACTGCGTTTCATACAGGAACGTTCAAGGTTGTTTTCTTCTTTTGCAATGCCGTTGATATTTTTGGTGATATTTGGCGCCGGGTTCGGAGAAACCATCGGAGCTATGGTTCCCGGGGTAAACTATTTGCAGTTTATGTATCCCGGTATTATCGCTATGACTGTGGTGATGGGGGCCATAATGTCAGGGATATCGGTCGTTTGGGACAGGGAATTCGGGTTCTTAAAAGAGATTCTGGTCTCTCCTTTGGGTAGAAGCGGCATTATGCTCGGAAAATCGGTCGGTGCGGCAACTATTTCTGTTATTCAGGTTACGGTTATGTTGATACTGGCTCCGATTCTAAATATCTCTTTAAGTATTTTAATGATACTTCAGCTGCTGCTGGTGGTATTTATTATATCGGTTTCAATTTCGGGCTTGGGCTTGCTGGTGGCAGCGCGTATGAAATCCCAGCAGGGTTTTCAGTTGGTAACCCAGATAATCATTATGCCGCTCATTTTTTTAGCCGGGGTGTTTTTCCCGGTGAACAATGTTCCGCTCTGGATGGAGTTCATTTCCAAGATTAACCCGCTGACTTATGGAGTCGATGCAATCCGGCAGATATTTTTAGGGTCTGAAGCGGCAGCTGCGCTGAGCGTATCGATATTTGGACATACTATGAGCGTGCTGGAAGATGTCTTGGTTGTAGTCGTCTTTGGCGGCATTCTGATGTTAATTGCAATATGGTCTTTCAGTAGGCAGGAATAGTTATAAGGTTACCTACATATAATGCCGGAAACCAATATATTTGTTAAGATTTGAAATAGTTAGTAAAGACAATATTATTTTATTGACAAACAGGGCAGATTATTGTATTCTGATTTTGGTGGTTTAAAGTTAGGTCATTATGTACTATATTTCTACAGCAATAGTTTACTCTTCAACCTTCCTCAACGTATGCTCTCTGAATTATTTACAAGTAACGGATGACCGCAACCCATGCCAACTAATATAAGGAAGGAGGTCATCCAATGAGCTTTACTGAGAAATCTATTGTATGCTCGGATTGCGGCGCTACATTTACTTTCAGCGCTGAAGAGCAGGAATTCTTCGAGTCAAAAGGCTACACCAATGAACCAAAGCGTTGCCCTACTTGCCGTCAGGCTAGAAAGCAAGAGCGTTTTGGTAACAGCGGCGGTTTTGGCGGCGGAAGACGCCAGATGTTCCCGGCTGTTTGTGCAGAATGCGGAAAAGAAACCGAAGTTCCGTTCGAACCGCGCGGCGACAAGCCGGTTTATTGCAGCGACTGTTACAGAAAGAACAGAGCCCAATAGTCAGCTGAATATTGGTTTATTGAGGGGCATACTGATAAAGTATGCCCCTTTTGTTTTTAAAAAAACCGCACAACATAAAAACACACTTTGTTGGTCAGTTGGCTCTTTTGTATGTTATACTGATTAAACATATTAAATATTGTCGTAATTCTGCGTTATTTTCCCATCATTATATTATTTCCTTGTAATGCTTTACCTCAAACGGCTTTATTTAAATACAGAAAAAGGAGCGATTATTATGGCTAACAATGGCAGTATGGTAAAAGTGCACTACACGGGAACGCTCGAGGACGGAAGTGTATTTGATTCTTCATTACAAAGAGAACCACTGGAGTTTAAACTGGGCTGTGAACAGGTAATCCCCGGCTTTGAAGAAGCCGTTTTAAGTATGAATGTAGGTGAAACCAAAACCGTTACTATACCGGCTGATAAAGCTTACGGGCAGAGACACGAAGAATTAGTCTTGAAAGTAGAAAAAGAAAAAATACCGGAAGAACTGAATCCTCAAGTCGGGGACAGACTACAAATGAGACAACCAAACGGTGAACCGGTTACGGTAGTTGTTTCAGAGATAACAGAAAACACGGTAACGCTGGATGCAAATCATGCTTTGGCCGGTAAAGACCTGACTTTCGAAATGACCCTTGTAGAAGAAGGCTAGTTATATAGCAGCGGACGGCTGCTTGTTCTGTAGCGGGGTTTTTTCGAATTTACTGAAAAAGGATGCGATTCTCTCTACATAACCTTCCGGGTCGATACCGAAAGTCTTGGTGTGACCGGCGTTGGGAACGAACCAGATTTCGTCCAGCGGATTATTGGAAAGTTTATATAGTCTTTCGGTAACATCTATGGATACCCAGTCGTCCTTATCCCCCTGTATGAAAAGAATAGGGCATTTTACGTTTGCCACTTTATCTACTGGGTCAGATCTGCGATAACCGTACATAATGCGCGCCATTATCCATATACCCAGCCCTAACAATTTAACAATCGGCCTCGGCAGTTTTGACATTTTCGAGCCTTTTTGTGAAAAAACCTTGCTGATACTTGTGAAGCAGCTATCGGCTACCACTGCATCGACTTCTTCACTACTGCTGAAAATGACGGTGGCTGCTGCGCCTGCGGAAAGCCCGATAAGTCCGATTTGTTCATTCGGCCCTTTTTTACTCCTGACAAAATCTACGGCTCCCCCGATATCCCTGTCAAAATTAGTAAGCACGAATCCCTGTCCCTCCGATTCGCCGCGCCCACGCTGGTCGAACAAGAGCACATTAAAACCTTTATCTACGAATCCCTTTGCCATATTAAGACTGTTAATGCGGTAGTCTACACGGTTCTGCCTCATACCGGTAATTACGATAATAGTGAAAGATTTTTTACCCGGCATATACCAGCCTTTTAATGTCAGGTTATCTTTGCGGCTGGGAAAAGAAACGTCTTCATATTCAAGACCGATTGATGAAGGATTGTCTCTTAAAGGAAGACGTGGAATACGCACCAGCACATAGGCTGCAAGCGTAGATAATATCACGTATACCAGAATGACTATTCCTATTATTGACCAAACAGCGGATTGGGTCATAATTATCCACCAGATATATACTTTTGCAATAACTCGTTTTTAAATAATCCTATCATTTGCTTCGTTTATTGTCCAGCTAGCAAAGCATCGGGCTAAAACCTATTATAGCCTTACTGTTTTTTGGGTTTTGGTTTTTTGTGCGGTTTATAAATTTCTTTATATTCTCATTTAAATCTTAGGGACCGGCATTGCCTGTTTGCCATATTCCTTTATGGTTGGGAGACTATTGCTGGCTTCTATAGTATGACTGCCATAAAGGGGCAGAATCTCTTCAGCCAGCTCAATCGATACTATTTTATCTGCGGTGGATTCAGCTTCGACTGATAGCGTCTCATTTTCCAGTCGTCAAATGCCTTTAATCCCTCTTGGTCGCTTAAAACGTTCCAGTATTTATAGTAATCGGAAACGTAGAACTTGGGGGTATAAGCGGTTTCTACCGTTACCACCTTATCTGCCGTCTTTTCTACGTTTATAACGGCAGCGGCAGGGGCTGCCGGTACGGCAACTATGATTTGTTTCGGGCGCCGCCGCCGCAGCGATTCTACTGCCGCCATCATTGTATAGCCCGAAGCCAGACCGTCATCGACCAATATAATCGTCTTGCCGGATATCAGCGATAGAGGCTTGTTGCCGCGGTAGAAAATACTGCGTTGCTGTATATTACTCCTTACCAGGTTTACCTGATAATTGATTTGTTGTTCGGTTAGGTTAATATGTTTCAAAACCGGCTCGTTATAAATGGTTGTTCCGTCATCTGCAACAGCGCCGAAGCCGCCCTCCGGCCTTAGCGGGATAGGTATTTTGCGCGAAATCACCAGGTCCAGTTCCGCATTGAGTGCCAGTGCGACCTGCATTCCTACCGGTATTCCACCGTTGGGAATAGCAAAAACGATAACCGATTGATTTTTGTATTCTTCGAGCTTGGCTGCCAGTTTGACACCTGCATCGTATCTATTTTCAAAGATTGCCTGTCTGGGAATATGCAACTTAGTCTCCTTATGATTGTTGAATCTCGCTAATAAGTTCTTTTCCGTATTGCATCAGTATTTTAGCACGTTCTTCGGTAACATTAGTAGCATTCAGCCATGATTGAAGCGCCTCGGCTGCCGAAAGCCCCTGTATAGCCTGAGAACCCAACCTGCTGCGGGGCTCCCTTTTAACGTCTTTGGCAATGGTAAAGTAGCTTGCTCTCTTTAGCGCTTCCTTAACGGTGCTGTCAAAAATCAGCTTTTCCGATTCCTGCGGCAGTTTAATTTGCAGTTTAACAATTGCTCCGTCAATCTCATGTTTTTCGATTTCATTGACGACGGTCTGTGTCGGGTCTATGTCTTGCGAATTTATTTCAACTTTTATGGTAACAAATTTTCTGCCCCGGATAGTGTGGAAGTCATAAGAAACCTTTCTTTTTCCGGAGGCGGAATCGGTGTCTATTTCTACCAGATAAAATCCCTTTTCGTCGTTTTCATCACCGAAATCCAGCCTGTCTAAACTTCCCGAATATACCATCGGGGGATTCTGGTTCATCACCTGGTGACGATGGATATGCCCCAGTGCGATATAATCAAAAGACGGATTGGCGATAGTGCCGGGGAGAAGCACGTGTTCCTGTCCGATGGTCATGGAGTCTTCGGAACCGATTTTTACGCCGGTTATCCATATATGAGAGGCAAGAATTGCGGGCAGATTTGTTTCTAATTGTTGAACCTGAGCATTGATAATATTGGTAAGCTTTTCCTGCATCTTTTCGTTAATCTCGGAAAAAGTGAGGTCCTTGGTTTCCTCTTTGCTCATAAGAAGGCTACGCCTCATCCAGGGCAATGCCGCTATTTGTACGGTGCCTCCTGTGGTATCGATTTTGAAGACCTCCGGTTTGTTGGCAACATAGACGTTTTTTACCGCAAGCGTACCGAATATCTCGGTCGATGTTGCTCTGCCGAATCCGTTTGGCATATCGTGGTTACCGGCAAGCAGAAAAACAGCTATTCCTGCTTCTGAAAGCACCCTTATGCGTTTGGCGAATTCCCTTTGCTGTGTCTGGCTGGGCTCACGGCTCTTGTAGGTATCACCGCAAAAAAGCACAAGGTCAACTTTTTCATCTATTGCGAAAGCAATCAGCTTGTCAAAAGTATCCAGAAAATCCAGCAGACGCGTTGGCAGTCCTTTTTCGGGGTCGGTACGCCCGTAACTTTCTACTCCCAGGTGCAAGTCGGCAAAGTGAATTATTTTCAACAGGATTCTCCGTATTATATCCCCAAATATGTTTAATTATATAAAATGATA
>JAAYAZ010000097.1 GCA_012719115.1 Dehalococcoidales bacterium | reverse complement strand
TGCTGGAAAGCCTTTTGCGCCAGCCTCTGTCTATCCGCCATACCGACTTCTCCGTTTTTTAACTGTTCAAGCACTATCGGATAGTCTGCCGGGTCAACGACTACCAACACACTGGGGAAGTTTTTGGCGGCAGCTCTAATCATGGTCGGTCCGCCGATATCGATATTCTCCAGTGCGGTATCCAGTGTGACCCCTTCCTTTGACACAGTCTGGACAAACGGGTACAGATTGACCACCACCATGTCAATGGGTTGGATATCGTTGTCCTGCAACTCTTTCATATGCGATTCGAAGTTGCGTTTTGCCAGAAGACCCCCGTGAACAGCCGGATGCAGTGTCTTTACCCTGCCGTCGAGGATTTCGGGAAACCCGGTAATTTCCGAAACGCCTTTTACAGGCACTCCGGATTCGACTAAAGATTTCTTCGTGCCGCCGGTGGAAAATACTTCGAATCCCAGCTTTACCAGCTCTTTCGTGAAAGATGCCACTCCCAATTTATCGGATACGCTAACGATAGCTCTCATTTAAGTATTACCTCCTGATGTAAATCCTGCCTATTCTATAATAACGCGGCTGTTACCGGTTTGCTTTATTACCTCTCCAACGACTTTAGCCCCGGGAACCAGACCGGTTATCTTGGTAACATTTTCAGGTGAACAGAAAAGAACCATTCCGATGCCCATATTGAAAACACGGTACATTTCCTTGCTATCGACTTCACCCTTTTCCCGGATGATGCGAAAAATATGGGGGACTTCCCATTTGCTGCTGTCGAATCTGGCGGTGATGCCATCGGGTAGTATCCTGGGGACATTGCCGGGCAGTCCGCCGCCTGTAATATGCGCCATACCTTTTATTAAGGATAGAGCAGGTTTCAATTGTTTTAAGTAGCAGACGTGCGTTTCCAGAAGCGCTTCCCCGATAGTTTTACCAAGCTCGGGGTAGAACTTTCTGGCTGCTTCGGGAGTATCACCCAGTACCTTGCGTGCCAGCGAATAGCCGTTGGTATGCAAACCGTTGGAAGGCAAACCTAAAGCGATATCTCCCTCTTCAATCGATGTGCCGTCTATAATTTGGTCTTTCTCCACAACTCCCACTATACAGGCGGCTATATCGTAATCACCGGCTGCATAAAGACCGGGCATTTCGGCGGTTTCCCCGCCGATAAGGGCACAGTTATTCTCCTTACAAGCTATTGACAAGCCTTTGACAATCGATTCAATCTTGTCAGGGGATAGTTTGCCCATCGCGATATAGTCCAGCAGGAACAAAGGTTCCGCGCCGCATGTAAGAATATCGTTAACGGAATGATTGACAAGGTCTTGGCCGATAGAGTCATGCTTATCCATAGCCTCCGCTATTTTTAGCTTGGTGCCTACCCCGTCAATACTGGATACAAGCACAGGCTGTTTGTAGCCCTTGAACTCGAACATGCCGCCGAACAGTCCCGGTCCCGCCAGCACCTCAGGTCGTACCGTGGCTTTGGCATGTTTTTTAATTACCGATTTAATACTGTCAGCAGTATCAATGCTGACACCTGCCGTATCATAAGTGTATTTTATTTGATTTGCCTCCCGAATCTATTTTTTACAGTGAGTTCAGTAAATATTCAGCTTTTTGCAGAAACTTTTGAAAAAAGAGCCTTAAATAAGTTTAATTCTATCTAACTCAGCAAGATTCTATCATATCATTAGAAAAGGGTTGTTGCAATCACCCGAATATATTTGGCAGGATGGTTAAAGGATAATTTCCGGAATGCTATTTCTTTAACAGAATGCGTTTTTTGGGACAGGCGGATTCCAGCGCCAGTTTATCCATCGTAAGCTGTACCGGCATCGGATAATTACCTGTGAAACAGGCAAGGCAGAATTCATCTTTCGGCAGGCCGACTGCTTTAATGAGGCCGTCAAGGCTTAAATATCCCAATGAGTCGGCTCCTATGAACTCTCTTATTTCTTCGACGCTTTTCTGGGAGGCAATCAGTTCCCACTTGGTTGCCATATCAACTCCGAGGTAGCAGGGGAAACAAATAGGCGGTGCGCAAATACGCATATGTATTTCTTTGACGCCGCTTTTTCTGAGCAGTTTAATTACCTGCGGGGTAGTAGTTCCGCGTACGATGGAATCATCGACCAGCACTATGCGTTTACCTTCCAGAATGGGTTGCAGCGGGTTGAACTTAGTCTTTACACCCAGGTCCCTTATCCTCTGGTCCGGAGCAATAAAAGTGCGTCCCATATAGCGGTTTTTAATCAGTCCTTCAGCCACCGGAATGCCAGATTTAGAGGCATATCCGAAACCGGCTGCCGTAGCGGAATCGGGGACACCGATAACCAGATCGGCTTCCACCGGGTATTCCTCGGCTAACTGCGCGCCCATAGCATGACGCGCCGAGTACAGAAGGCGGTCTTTAATGATGCTGTCGGGGCGCGAAAAGTAGATATATTCAAAGATGCAGAGGGCTTTTTTATCGGAATCCTCCGTATAGCTTTTGAGCCCGTCTTTATTGATGGCGATTATTTCGCCGGGTTCTATCTCTCGGATAACCTTAGCCCCGATATGGTTTAAGGCACAGGTTTCCGAAGCTACAACGTATTTATTCCCGTCGCCGTTACCGATAGTGCCCAGACACAGCGGGCGCACGCCCATCTGGTCTCTGAAAGCATAGAGTGTATCTGTGGTCATAACAACCATCGAATAAGCTCCCTGAAGGCGTCGCATGGCGTATCTAATCCTATCGACCATATTTTTTTCCGGGGATGATAGAATCATATTTGCGGCGACTTCAGTGTCAGTGGCGGTGTTGAAAGTATAACCTTTATCGATTAACTCTTTTTGGAGGGTTTCGGCGTTGGAAACATTGCCGTTGTGAGCAATTGCCATGGCATTTTTGCCTTCACCTACAATAATGGGTTGAACATTGTAGATATTGTTGGAACCGCGGGTGGAATAACGATTATGTCCGATGGCAATATCCCCGCCCAGCTTTGAAAGAGCATCTTCATCAAATACCTGTGATACCAGCCCCATATCTGCATGGACATCTATTCTACGTCCATCGGTTGCGGCAATACCCGCACTTTCCTGTCCTCTATGCTGAAGAGCAAATAAAGCGAAATATGTAAGCCTGGCTATATCCTCTCCCGGAGCATAGACACCAAAGACGCCACAAGCTTCGTGCAAAATGCAAACCTCTTCTAAAAAAATAGATGAAATAATGGGGTAGTCAAGACACAACAGAATATATTATAACCTACGAAATGAGGACGGTCAATTCAACGACTGATTCGAGGCAATTCGTTAATTATGTTCTTTATCCTTTTGATAAAAAATGAACATAGCATTATGAAAAGTAGAAACCTGAGAACCGGGCAATGTCGCATCGACCAGCTGTTTCAATTCGTTTTCAAACATCGGGTGTCCCAATTCGAGCAGGTCCTTATGTTTCTTTCTTAACGGTTCGCGTATAAAAATATATTCGTAATGCTCCCGGGTATTGCGCAGGCAGGCAGCCATATCATCTATGTGATGTAATACACCCCACATAATCGCCATTTCTCCGCCCGGAAGCCCTTTGCCGAGGTCTTTTGTTTCAGCTTCGATACCTTTATCGTTGGTGCGTTTCACAAGCTCAGGGCATACGTCATAGCCTTTAAACTGTGAAGGTTGAAAAATATCTTTCAGGATAACAGTTATTTTGCCGTCACCGCAGCCGAGGTCGTGGGTATTTCTATGCTTGAACTCATCGGGAACAATTTGCCGCAGGTAATCCAATTGCAGCTTGATGTGCCGGCCTACAATCAGGTTGTTGCCGAAGAAGTAATACATCAGTCTTTGTAGCGTCATATGTTATCAACCAGCCATTCTATTACTATTTCAATATGTTGGCAAGCCATCGGATAAAAGTAATATCCTGCAGGCTATATATCGATTCCTATTGCTTTCAATATGGAGCCGAGCCCGAAATAACCCAGATAAGCGACAAACAGGCTTTTAACAATGTTGCCGGCTGAACACATTACGAAAAATTTCCATAGTTTATATTTACTGGTTCCGATAGCCATAGCCATCGGGAAGAATACCGGGTTGAATATAGCCGACATTAAAAAAACTGCCATCGAGCCGCGGTTGCGCGCCCAGTGCATAATACGTCCGGTCCATCTTACCACCGCCTTGTCCGAGTCCATGTAGGAAAAATCGACATTGGAAAACAGTCTGCGCCCGCCGCGTCCGAAAAGGAAAATCAGCGTTCCACCTACTGCCGAGCCTATACCGGATATTATACCCACCACAAGAGGGTTAAGTACTGCTCCCATTGCAAATTGCACCGCTATCGACGGTACAGGTATGATGACTGTCGCTCCTCCCATAAGGCAGACAAAGAACAAGCCGGTGTAACCCAGGTTGGGTCTGGCTTGAAACTGTTCCCAGAAGGCAACGACGGATACAGCCAGGAACAGGGTCAAAATGATAGATAATATACCTACCCAGAATTCCCAGCGCCTTAAGGTACTTTTTAACCTGGCAAACCTCGGGTGACAGGGCTTCTCTGTGTTGTCTGCGGAGCCTGCATCGTTTATGTTCTTGTCCAATAAAATCCTTCTTTTATTCGGTAGGCCGATTTTTCGTGCTTTTCTTTAGCGGTTTAACGGTGCCGATGGTCAACCCATCGGCACCGCGGTCTACAGTAATGGTATCGCCTGCTTTGAATTCGCCTCGCAGCATCTTGCCGGCTAACTTATTTTCCAGGTGCTGCTCGATAGCTCTCCTTAACGGCCTGGCTCCGTATACCGGATTATAGCCGGTTTCCGCAAGCCACGATTTAGCTTCTTCGGTAATTTCAAGCTTCAGTTCGTGTTCAGCCAACCTTTTTTGTAAATCTATGAGCATCAGATCTATCACCCTGTTTAGATTTTCTTTGCTCAGTTCATGGAAGACTATAATCTCATCTAAACGATTGAGAAATTCAGGACGAAAGGTTTTCTTAACCTCGTTCATAACTTTGTCTTTCATCAATTGATAAGTATTTTCAGCGTTGTCTTTATTCTTTTGCACGGCAAATCCGATAGCGGATTCACGCTTTATAAGCTCGACTCCCGCATTGGAGGTCATGATGATCACGGTGTTCTTGAAATCGACGGTTCTGCCGTGTCCGTCCGTTAATCTGCCGTCATCGAGCACCTGCAGCAGGCTGTTAAAAACCTCCGGATGCGCTTTTTCGATTTCATCCAGCAATATTACACGATATGGACGCTTCCTGACAAGTTCGGTAAGCTGCCCTCCTTCGTCGAAACCGATATATCCAGGAGGCGCTCCGATTAAGCGCGATACAGTATGTTTTTCCTGGTATTCCGACATATCCAGGCGCACCATAGCGTTCTCATCACCGAATAAAAACCATGCCAGCGATTTAGCCAGCTCGGTTTTTCCGACGCCTGTAGGACCCAGAAACATAAAGCTCCCGATTGGTCGGCGCGGGTCTTTCAACCCGGCACGGCTGCGGCGCACCGCTTCCGAAATAGCTGTAACCGCTTCTTCCTGGTCAACCAGCCGTTCATGCAGGCGTTCCTCCATATGTACCAGCTTTTCAGCTTCGCCTTCAAGCATATGTGATACAGGAATACCGGTCCAGCTGGCAACCAGATATGCTATATCCTCTTCCCTGACAACCTCGCCGATATTGTGTTTCTTCAGCCATTCATTTTTAGCGGTGCTATATTCTTCATCCACTCTCAGTCTTTCCGCTTTCAGCTGAGAGGCATTTTCATAATCCTGTCTTTGAGATGCTGCCTCTTCCTCATTGGTTATTTTTACGAGTTTTTCTTCCAATGCTCTAACCTCGGGAGGAGCGCTCTCTGTGTCCAGTTTCATCTTGGCGGCAGCCTCATCTATCAGGTCAATCGCCTTATCCGGCATATGCCTGTCGGAAATGTAGCGCTGGCTTAAACGTACCGCTGCTTCCAGAGCTTCGTCACTGATTTTTATCTTATGATGCGCTTCGTATCTGGGACGCAGTCCGCGCAATATTTCAATCGTAGCTTCGGCATCGGGTTCTTCCACAAAAACAGGCTGCAATCTGCGCTCGAGCGCCTTATCCTTTTCGATATATTTACGGTATTCATCGATTGTAGTTGCGCCGATACACTGCAATTCCCCGTGAGCCAGAGCCGGTTTCAGGATATTACTGGCATCCAAAGAGCCTTCGGTAGCTCCGGCTCCCACGACGGTGTGTATTTCATCTATAAAAAGTATTATTTCCCCCTGAGCTTCCCGCACCTCATCCATAACCGCCTTTAATCTCTCCTCGAATTC